>JBFJKD010000292.1:0-2926 GCA_041635095.1 Porticoccaceae bacterium | reverse complement strand
CCGAGCTGGTCAAGGAAAAGAAAATTGAAGGTATCTCAGAGTTGCGCGATGAGTCCGATAAAGACGGGCTGCGCATCGTCATTGAACTGAAACGCGGCGAGATGGGCGAAGTCTTACTTAACAATCTGTACGCGCAGACCCAGTTGCAGAATGTGTACGGTATCAACGCGGTTGCGCTGGTGGACGGTCAGCCACGCACCCTTAATCTCAAGCAAATACTCGAGGCGTTTATTGGTCATCGCCGCGAAGTAGTGACGCGTCGCACGCTGTTTTTATTGCGAAAAGCCCGGGAGCGCGGCCATATTCTCGAGGGCCTGGCGGTTGCCATAGCTAATATCGATCGAGTGATTGAGCTGATTAAAGCGTCCGCCAGCCCCGCCGAGGCGCGCGACAGCTTGCGTGGTGAGTTCTGGGATCCGACCGAGGTCATGACTTTTCTGGAAAGAGCTGGCAGTGATATCAGTCGGCCAGAAGATATCGAAGCGGGATGCGGCCTGCAGGATGGGAAATACCGGTTGTCGGAGACCCAGAGCCAGGCCATTCTCGAGTTGCGCCTGCATCGCCTGACCGGTATGGAGCACGAAAAACTACTGAGCGAATACGAGCAGAAACTGGCTGAAATCAGCGAATACCTCGCTATTCTTGGCAGCCCCGAGCGCCTGATGGAAGTGATAAGGGAAGAGCTGATTGAAATTAATGAAGAGTTTGGTGACGAGCGCCGCACCGAAATCATTGAATCCCTCGACGACCTGACTACGGCGGACCTGATTCCGGAAGAGGATCGTGTGGTGACCATTTCCCACGCCGGTTACGCTAAAACCCAGCCGCTCAGCGATTACCAGGCCCAGCGTCGCGGCGGCATGGGCAAGAGCGCGACCGCGGTTAAAGATCAAGATTTTGTCGAGCACTTGTTGATTGCGAATACGCACACGACCATCCTGTGCTTCAGTGATGCGGGTAAGGTGTATTGGCTGAAGGTGTATCAGATTCCGGTCGCCAGTCGCAATGCGCGTGGACGGCCGATGGTAAATCTGCTGCCGCTGAGCGACGGGGAGAGAATCACCGCGATCTTGCCGGTCAAAGAATATCGCGATGATCAGTACGTGTTTATGGCTACCGCCAACGGCACAGTTAAAAAGACCCAGCTGAGCGCGTTTGCCAAGCCCCGTTCGGTTGGTTTGCGGGCGCTGGATCTAGAGGAGGGTGACCGTCTGATTGGCACGGCGTTGACCGACGGAGAGCGCCAGGTGATGCTGTTTTGCAGTAACGGCAAGGTAACGCGTTTCAGTGAAGACGCGGTGCGCCCGATGGGTCGCTCTGCCAAAGGGGTGCGCGGTATAAAAGTGCCTGCTGGGGAGGAGATGATTTCTCTTATCATTCCCGAGGGTGCGGATAGTACGATTCTGACAGTGACCGCCAACGGCTATGGCAAAAAAACTGAGTTGGTCGAATTTCCTGTCTATAATCGCGGTGGGCAGGGCGTGATTGCGATGCGCACTTCCGAACGCAATGGTGAGCTGGTGGCCGCGGTACAGGTTTCCAGTAGCGACGAAATAATGTTGATTTCAGATCAGGGCACACTGGTTAGAACTCGGGTGCAGGAGATTTCGACCCTCGGACGTAGCACCCAGGGTGTGCGAGTGATCAGGCTGAAAGAAGAAGAAACTCTGGTCGGTGTCGCCCGTATCCAGGACGAACAGGATGACGGCGAAAAAAACGAAGAGGATTGACCCGGGCATGAGTAAGGACGGGGATAAACTGCTCGCGCTGCGCGCGCAAATCGATGCGATAGATGCGCAACTATTGACTTTTATCAATGAACGCGCCCGTTGCGCGCAGGCGGTCGCGGCTGTAAAAACGCAAAACGGTGAGGAATCTTACTACCGGCCCGAACGCGAGGCGCAGGTACTGCGCAAGGTTATGGCGCAAAATGAGGGTCCTCTCGATTCCGAGGAGATTGCGCGTCTGTTCCGTGAAATTATGTCGGCGTGTCTGGCGTTAGAGAAACCGGTAAGGGTCGCTTTTTTGGGCCCCGAGGGAACCTTCACTCAGGAGGCAGCGTTAAAGCACTTCGGGCATTCGGCCGTCAGCGCGCCATTGTCGGCGATTGATGAGGTTTTTCGCGAAGTAGCAGCGGGGGCCGCCAACTATGGGGTTGTGCCCATTGAAAACTCTACCGAGGGCGTGATCAATCATACTCTCGACAGTTTTCTCGAGTCTTCTTTGAAAATATGTGGTGAAGTGGAGTTGCGTATTCACCATCATTTTTTAATCGGCGCGAATACGCGCGAAGAACATATTACCCGAGTGTACTCCCACTCCCAGTCGCTGGCTCAGTGCCGCAAATGGCTGGACGCTAATTATCCGAATATTGAGCGAGTTCCAGTCAGCAGTAACGCCGAAGCGGCGCGTCGGGTGGCGGGAGAGTGGAATTCTGCGGCCATCGCCGGAGATATGGCAGTACAACTTTACGGCCTCACCAAATTGCGGGAAAATATTGAGGATTACCCGGATAATTCAACGCGTTTTCTGGTCATCGGCAAGGACGAAGTGCCGCCTAGCGGCGACGATAAATCCTCCATTATGGTGTCCGTACGCAACGAGCCAGGCGCGTTGCATGCCTTGCTGGAACCGTTTCGGACCTGTGCTGTAGATTTGACCCGGGTCGAAACCAGACCGTCTCGCGCAGGCAAATGGAACTATGTGTTTTTTATCGATTTTGCCGGTCATCGCGGCGATGAAAACGTCGCAAAAGCCCTCGATGCCGTGCGTGCCCAGGTAGCTGAACTGAGGTGGTTAGGCTCCTATCCGCGCGCTGTCCTCTGAAATTTGACAATGCAGCCTGAAAAAAAGGTGATGGTTTGAACTCACATCCAGCTGCGCCTCGCCTGCTAATAATAGGCGTTGGATTGATTGGCGGTAGTCT
>JBFJKD010000291.1:0-2931 GCA_041635095.1 Porticoccaceae bacterium | reverse complement strand
TGTACGCGGGCGGACAGGCGGACGAGTTCAAGGTGTATTGTAATCTGGCTGTTTATCGTCATCGTCGACAGATGGAGATAACGGAGCACCATATTGGGCGGGAAGATGTGCTGCGTAAAACCGCAGATGGGCTGCGTATTGCGCGCCGTAAACTTAATATCGACGCCAGAGTGACACAGGATAAAAACCTGTATTTCTTCGCATAATACTACGGACACGAAAAAAGGAGATGGCCAGTGAGCATCAATGCTGTGGAAAAAGTTTTTTGGGAATTTGGTAACGATCCGTCGCGTATAAGCCCATTCCGCGCCAACCCGGGCGAATATCTTGCGAGTTACAATCTGACTGATTCCGAGCGGGAAATGGTGTCGGCAGTGGATTTAAAGGCGTTGGCCGACGCGGGGGTTAGCACCCTGTTAACTATGATGGTGTGGCCGTTATTGAATGGTCCGGAGGGTATGCCTTTTGTCTATCTGGAACATATGAACGGCGGCAAAATGCCCGCGCCGCCGGTGGCGTGACGGGGTAAATGGTATTTGCTTTACGTTATTGGTTTCAAAAAATAAATCAGGCCGCGTGCCAGACGGCACCGGCTTATATGTGCAAACAGGAGCATTAATATGGCACAGCTAGTAGCGGGTTTTTGTATGCCCCACGACCCTTTGATGAGCGCCAGTCCGCAGATTAATCAACAGGACAGCGCCGACAATATTCTCGCGGGTATGGCCGACGTGCATCAGCGACTGGTGGCGGCGAAGGTCGATACGGTCATTGTGGTCGGGGATGACCACTACACCATGTTCGGGCCCCATTGTTTGCCGCAATACCTGATTGGCATCGGTGACCTGGAGGGCCCGGACGAGGTCTGGTTGCAAATTGAGCGCTATAAATTTGCCAATAACACGGCGTTGGCGGAACACATTATGAACTACGGTTTCGACAACGGCTTCGACTGGGCGGTGGCGAAATCGCTGACGGTCGATCACGGCACTATGTTGCCCATACACCTGTCGGTTAAACCTCGGGAAAGCGGCATGCAGGTCATTCCGGTGTACACCGCCGCTGGCGTTACGCCGTTATTGCGGCCGCGCCGCGCGTATCAGTTGGGTGAAATGATTGGCGCCGCTGTGCAGGCATGGCACAAGGATGAGCGGGTGGCAATCCTTGGTACTGGCGGTATCAGTCACTGGGTGGGGTCGGCGCAAATGGGGCGGGTCAATCAGGAATTTGATCGGATGGTGCTCGGCCATGTGGCGGCAGGCAACGCCGAGGCGCTGATTAACCTCAGCGACGAATATGTGATTGAAAATGGCGGCAACGGCGCGCTGGAAATTCGCAACTGGCTGGTGGCCATGGGCGCTATGCTGGCCAGTGGTGCCGAATTGCTGTGTTACGAACCCATTCCGGAATGGATTACCGGTTGTGGCATTGCCGAACTGAAGGGTGCCGCCTGATGGCACCGGCGAGTACTCTGGCCGACGCTTCGGCGTTGCGCTACGAAGTGGAAGAGCTGCTGTACGCCTATGTGCAGACCATCGATGACGACCGTCTCGAAGACTGGCCGGATTTTTTTGTGGACGATTGCGAATACATTATCATCCCCCGGGAAAATACCGATCTGAACCTGCCCGCCGCGATTATATTTTGCGACAGTAAAGGTATGTTGCACGACCGTATTGTAGCGTTGCGCAAGGCTAATATTTATCCCGAACACTACAGTCGGCATATCGTCAGTAATATGCGTGTCACTGCCGCACAGGATGGTGTGATTCACGCCGAGGGTAATTATCTGGTACTGCAAACCCGCATGGACGGCGATACAAAAATTTATAACGCCGGAAAATACGTGGACGAAATCGTGCGCGTAGACGGCCAGCTTAAATACCGGAAAAAGACCTGTATTTTTGATACCCATCGCATTCAGACGCTGCTGGTAACACCCATTTAACTTTTCGCGAACAGGAAAAAAACATGAGCACATCAAGATTTGCTGGCAAGTCCGTGATCGTGACCGGCGCGGCCCAGGGCATAGGTCGTGCTTGTGCGCTACGCTTTGCCGCGGAGGGTGCTCGCGTAACCGTGGCGGACCGGGCGCAGGCTCAGGCGCAGCAGGTGCTGGCGGAAATCGAAGCGGCTGGCGGCGAGGGTCGTGTCAGCATTGTCGATCTGGAAACCAGTGCGGGTGCGCGGGAATTGATGGAACAGGTGCAGGCGGCGTACGGCCGCATCGACGTGTCGGTGCACAACGTGGGTGGCACCATCTGGGCGAAACCGTTCTGGGAGTATCCCGACGAGCAAATTGAAAAGGAAATTCAGCGCTCTCTGTGGCCGACCCTGTGGTGTTGTCGGGCGGTTATTCCATACATGATGAAACAGCAAGCCGGTGCCATTGTTAATGTGGGGTCGGTCGCCACCCGGGGCGTTAATCGGGTACCGTATTCCGCAGCCAAGGGCGGGGTGCAGGCCATCACTACCTGTCTGGCCATGGAGCTGGCGGATTACGGGGTGCGCGTCAACTGCGTAGCGCCCGGTGGTGTGGATGTGGGTGAGCGAGCTATCCCGCGCAATGTGAGTGCGTTGACCGAGGTGGATCGTCTTGGCATGCAGGGAGTATACGATCAGACGTTGCGGGATACACCCATGCAACGCTTTGGTACCCCCGACGAAGAGGCGGCGGCGATTACTTTTCTCGCCGCCGATGAGGCGTCCTACATTACCGGGCAAACCCTGTATGTTGCCGGCGGTGGTATCGGCTAAGTCGAGCCGCCCGGTATATTCATGGTTAGCTGGCGGAGTCGATTGCCCTCGCTTTGCCCCACACCCATAGCCCCGTGGCGATGATAATCAGGTGAATCACCAGGGTGATCATGGCCAGGGGCACCGCTTCATAACCCATGGCGCTGTAGATGTCCCAGATACCAAACAGGATTT
>JBFJKD010000290.1:0-2948 GCA_041635095.1 Porticoccaceae bacterium | reverse complement strand
GTTACGAGGAAATATTCGTTATTATGTTGAAGCGTTTGCGCGGGATGTTTTCCAACGATCTGTCCATTGACCTGGGCACGGCTAACACACTCATCTATGTGCATGACAAGGGTATCGTACTCAATGAACCCTCGGTGGTGGCCATTCGCCATCACCACGGGCAAAAAATGGTGGAAGCGGTCGGTGCCGAAGCCAAGCGCATGCTGGGGCGTACCCCGGGTAACATCAGCGCCATCCGCCCGCTCAAGGACGGGGTGATCGCGGATTTTCAGGTTACCGAAAAGATGTTGCAGTATTTTATCAAGAAGGTTCATTCGCACAGCCTGATTCCGCCCAGTCCCCGGGTGCTGGTGTGTGTTCCCTGTCTGGCCACGGAAGTGGAAAAACGTGCGATTCGAGAATCGACCGAAAGTGCCGGGGCGCGGGTGGTGTACTTGATCGAGGAGCCGATGGCAGCCGCGATTGGTGCTGGTTTACCGGTTGAAGAGGCATTCGGTTCCATGGTGGTGGATATCGGTGGCGGCACCACGGAGGTGGCGATATTGTCACTAAACGGTGTGGTCTTTTCTGGCTCGGTGCGCATTGGTGGCGACCGTTTCGACGAAGCGATCGTGAATTATGTGCGGCGCAAGTATGGCAGTGTGATCGGCGAGACCACCGCCGAGCGCATTAAAATGGAAATCGGTAGTGCCTACCCCGGCAAAGAAGTTCGTGAGATCGACGTGCGTGGGCGCAATCTGGCGGAGGGGGTACCCAAAAGCTTTACCCTGAACAGCGATGAAATTCTCGAATCGCTGCAGGAACCGCTGGCGGCGATTGTGCAGGCGGTAAAACGCGTGCTGGAACAGTGCCCGCCGGAGTTGGCGTCGGACATCGCCGAAACTGGTATCGTCCTGACTGGCGGCGGCGCGCTATTGCGGGATATCGATCTGTTGCTGACCCACGAGACGGGTCTGCCAGTGATCGTCGCTGAGGAGCCCCTCACCTGCGTGGCACGCGGCGGTGGCAAGGCGCTGCAGATGATGGATCAACGCCACCTGGATATTTTGTCCTCCTGATAATATAACTATTCTGATCGAGGTGTCGCGATCAAGAATCTGTTCGCCAAAAACTCCTCCCCATCGCGTCGCTTTGTGGTGCTGGGAAGTATTGCGTTGTTGTTGATTGCTGTGGATGCCTATACGCCATGGCTGCACCCGGTACACACCTGGCTTGATCGCGTCGCGTTGCCATTTTACTGGATGACCAGCCTGCCGGCTCGGGTTCGCGAGTGGGGTGAAGGCAAGGTTGTCGATCGTGGCATGCTGGAGTCCCGCAACGCGCAACTTGAAACCGAGCTGCTGGTGCACAAGGGGCAACTGCAACGTATGGTCGATCTCGCCGCGGAAAATACCCGTTTGCGTAGCTTGCTCAACGCCACGCAGTTACTCAAAGATAAAGTGCTGGTCACCGAACTGATCGGCGTCTCTCCGGACCCCCTGGTACACGCCATAGTGATTGATCGCGGGACCAACGACGGCGTTAATATTGGCCAGCCGGTGCTGGATGGCGATGGTTTGATGGGGCAGGTCACTGCGGTATCCGCTACCCATAGCCGGGTACTGTTGATCACCGATGTGAGTCATGCCTTGCCGGTGCGGGTGTTGCGTAACGGCGTGCGCACTATTGCGGAGGGTACTGGGGAATACGACCGACTGCGGTTGCGCTACGTGTCGCCGACGCTGGATATTCAGGTGGAAGATGTGCTGGTTAGCTCTGGACTGGGCGGGCGCTTTCCCGGTGGCTACCCGGTGGGCCGGGTGACGCATATTGAGCGGGATCCTGGTCAGGCATTTATGGAAGTGTCTGTCACACCCGCCGCGCACCTTGATCGCAGTCGCCATTTGCTGGTGGTATTTTCCGCCACCGATGATCTGCGGACACGCAACTCCATTGCGCCACGTTAATCGCTTTCCCGCTGGGATTTTTGCGTTTAGCCTGCTGCTGGCAATCCTGGTGCATGTCTACCCGCTGCGCGGTGATTTGGCATTTTGGCGCCCACCCATGCCTTTGCTGGTTATGTTGTACTGGATGTGGTGCGAACCATTCCGATCGGGTGTGGCTCTTAGTTGGTGCGTTGGTCTGAGCCTCGATTTGATGTTTGGCCCCGTGTTGGGCCTGCAAGCGCTGGTAATGGCCGCCTGTGCATACGGGGTAAAAATACTCGGGCAGCGGTTACAGCATTTTTCGCTTCCACAGCACAGCATCCTGATTGTGCTCGTGGTGGTGGCGTACCAGACTATTGTCGTGACGATGGCGGCTTTGTTGGGCAGAGGCGGACTGGCTTGGGCCCTGTTCTATCCGGCGTTGAGCAGCGCCTTGGTGTGGCCACTGTTAGTGTTAGTTCTGCACTACCTGCGCCGTCGCCAGTGATCAGTGCGGTGCAGTGGGTCGAGTATCTGACAGTAACACCACATAACAATATGGCGAGGGGAGCGAGTAACAGTAGATGAGCGGCGACCCCGAACTGATTCTGGCATCGTCTTCGTCGCGTCGCCAAACGTTACTGCGCCAGTTGGGCGTGCGCTTTATCGTAAAGCCCAGTGCTGTGGACGAAATCTGCAGGTCCGCAGAATCCCCGCAACATTTCGTACAGCGCATGGCGCGCGCCAAGGCCGAGGCCGGCTGGCGGCTCAACGCAACGCGGCAGCTTCCGGTTCTCGGTGCCGATACCGTGGTCGTGGTGGACGATACGATGTTGGGAAAGCCGGCCACGTGCGAGGACGCGCTGGCCATGTTGGCGCGATTATCTGGGCGAGCACATCGCGTCCTGACCGCAGTGGTGGTGATGAACGCCACCCGCCAGGAATTGAGGCTCTGCGAAACCCTGGTGACGTTGCGGGCCGTCAGTGCGGAAGAAGCCCTGCGGTACTGGCAAACGGGTGAGCCGCTGGATAAGGCAGGTGGCT
>JBFJKD010000289.1:0-2957 GCA_041635095.1 Porticoccaceae bacterium | reverse complement strand
GTTTGGGCCATATCGCCGAGCAAATAAAGGGAAAATCCTTTTTGGTGGGCGATAAATTTACCGTGGCAGATGGCTACCTGTTTACGATTCTGGGATGGGGTAAATTCGTCGGTGTGGACATTGGCAAATGGCCTGCGCTGGGCGAATACGCCGGCCGTATCGCTGCACGGCCTGCGGTGCAGGAAGCCCTCAAGGCGGAAGGTCTGCTCGGTTAAGTTGCTGCAACAGCTATCGCAAAGGCTGGCTAACCGGCCTTTGCGACAGGCTGTATACCAAAACCTCAGTGAGTGTTATCAGTGAGTGTTAATGGTTGCGGCGATGACGCGATCGGGGTGCATAAGTCGGCGCGCCTATTGGTAAAATAACGGTGTCTTGTTGCCGATCAGGGGGATGGTGGTCGTGGATGACCGGGGACGCGGATATGGCGCACCAGATCGGCGATATGCGCCGGCGGGTCTGAGGTAAAGGTTGCCACCAGGGCGGCGACCGCAAAATTCAGAATCATGCCAACCGCACCAATCCCTTCGGGGGAAATTCCAAACAGCCAGTTTGCGGGGATGTTGTCAGCCCTCGGTTCGATAAATACCCCTTTGAAATACAAAATGTAGCCGAGGGTAAATATCAGACCAGTGAGCATGCCGCTGATGGCGCCCCATTTATTCATCTTGTGGCTGAAGATGCCCATTAGAATCGCCGGAAACAGGGATGCGGCCGCGAGACCAAATGCGAATGCAACCACCTGGGCGACAAAAGCGGGTGGGTTAGCCCCCAGGTAACCGGCGATGGCAATCGCCACGGCGGCAGCACATCGTCCCGCCATAAGTTCGGTTTTTTCACTGATATTTTTGGCAAAAATACCTTTTAACAGGTCGTGGGAGATGGACGAAGAGATGACCAGCAGCAGTCCGGCGGCAGTGGACAATCCGGCAGCAATACCGCCGGCGGCTATCAGCGCGATGACCCAATTGGGAAGACCGGCGATTTCCGGATTGGCAAGCACCATAATATCCGGGTCCACATATAGCTCGTTGGCAAACGGGGCCGCGCCCACCACTTCTCCACTGCCGGGGTTGAGCACCAGCCGTTCACCCTGCGCACCGCGCCGGGCGTTGTCGAATGTGGGCTTGCCGAGAACCGCATCGCCGGCGGCATACTGGACGCGGCCATCACCGTTGTGGTCGTACCAGGCAAGGAGGTCGGAATTTTCCCAGGTCTGGAACCAGCCAGGCATCTCCCCGTAGGGGGTGCCCTGTTGCTCGACGCCATTGACAGTTTCGACCAGGTTGAGTCGGGCTAATGCGCCGACGGCAGGCGCCGTCGTATACAAAAGAGCGATAAAAATAAGTGCCCAGCCAGCGGATTTACGCGCATCGCGAACTTTGGGAACGGTAAAAAAACGTACGATCACGTGGGGTAAGCCCGCCGTACCCACCATCAGCGCAAGGGTAATAAAAAACATATCCTGTACACTTTTTTTACCTTCGGTATATTCACCAAAACCCAGTTCCAGCAACACCTGATCCAGTTTGGCCAGTAGTGCGCCAGAGCCGTCGCTTAATTCACTGCCCAGAGCCAGTTGAGGAACAGGATTGCCGGTGAACTGAAAAGCGATAAAAACTGCGGGAACCGTGTATGCAAAAATTAATACGCAGTACTGCGCGACCTGGGTATAGGTGATGCCTTTCATGCCACCCAGCACCGCGTAAATAAAAACCACGCCCATACCCACCAGCAGACCGGTGTTAATATCCACTTCTAAAAATCGCGAAAACACAATGCCGACGCCGCGCATTTGCCCGGCGACATAGGTACATGAAATAAAAATCAGGCAAATTACCGCGACCACCCGCGCCGTGCGCGAGTGATAACGCTCGCCGATAAATGCGGGCACGGTAAATTTGCCGAATTTGCGCAGATAGGGTGCGAGTAACAGGGCGAGTAGCACGTAGCCTCCCGTCCAGCCCATCAGGTAGACCGCACCGTCGTATCCCATAAAGGCTATCAATCCGGCCATGGAAATAAACGACGCGGCGGACATCCAGTCGGCGGCGGTGGCCATGCCGTTGGCGATGGGGTGTACGCCACCACTGGCGATATAGAAGTCGCCGGTGCTGCGGGCTTGCGACCACAGGGCGATACCGATGTATAGCGCAAAGCTAAGGCCGACAACCAGATAGGTCAGGGTTTGCAAATCCATCGATGGTTCCTGTTAATACGCAGCGTGCTACGGCGCCCGCGCAAACGCTAAACTGTGCTTAGGTGACCACGGGTGAGCGCTTTATTTTCGCTTTTAAATCAGTCCTCGTGAAAATCGTATTTTTTGTCGAGGCGATGCATTTTTGTGGCGTAGATAAAAATTAATGCCACGAACACGAAAATTGAACCCTGCTGTGCAAACCAGAACCCCAGCTTGAATCCGAACAGGGAAAACTGGTTGAGCAGATCCGCCAGTAGAATTCCACATCCGAACGAAATCAGGAACCAGATGGCGAGGAGTTTAAAAATCAGGGCGATATGTTCGCACCAGTATTGTTCGTGGGGCGTAATAACGTCGTTGTCGGCCATGGTCGGTTGATTCTTATGTCAGTGAATTTTCAATCTAGTTGCACTGTGCCAGTTGCGCTGCGTCAATTGTACCGCGTTAACTGTACCGTACGTACCGCACTGGTAGCGGTTCGACAAGTGTCGGGCTGGGCGCGGGCGTAACCCTCGTCGTCCCGCCATATACTTTTTGCCGTACGGACTATACTGTGCCATAAAAGCGAGCCGATGCGTAGTTGTGCTGGCTAAGCGGGTCGACGTGGTGCAGAGGTTTAATAACAACAGATAATTTTACAGGAGAGTAACAATGGGTATTTCTCATTATCAAAGAATCATGGTGGGTCACGGTGTGCTGGTTATCCTGGTGGGGGCATTGTCAGGTTTTATGCTGGCATTCAGTCTACTGGGAGAAATCG
>JBFJKD010000288.1:0-2967 GCA_041635095.1 Porticoccaceae bacterium | reverse complement strand
GTGGACGATGTGATCTGGGGTTGCGTGATGCAGACCCGCGAGCAGGCGTTCAACATTGGGCGCATGATTACCTTGCTGACTCGATTGCCGCATACGGTGACCGGCATGACGGTGAACCGGTTATGTGGTTCCTCTATGTCAGCACTACACAGCGCCGCCGCGAATATTTTGGCCGGTCAGGGGGACGTGTATCTGGTGGGTGGGGTGGAGCATCTCGGCCATATTCCCATGGACCACGATCAAAGCCCCAATCCGCGCATGAATTTGAGTGTAGCCCGAGCGGCCGGTTCTATGGGGCTTACGGCGGAATACCTGGCGCGCCTGCACGGGATTACCCGCGAGCAGCAGGATGCGTTTGCGGTACGCTCCCACCGGTTGGCGGCAGAGGCTACTGCCGCGGGGCGTTTCGCTGACGAAATAGTGCCGTTGGCGGCCCACGATGCCAACGGCGGACTGTATCGCATGAACAAGGATGAAACCATTCGCGCGGACACTTCTATGGAAGGGTTGGCGGGCTTGCAGCCGGCATTTGATCCGGTCCACGGCACGGTGACAGCCGGACAATCGTCGCAGATATCGGATGGCGCATCGGCGCTGCTGGTGATGTCCCACCAACAGGCCATATCCCTGGGTTTGCAGCCCAAAGCGCGGATTTTATCGATGGCCGTGGCGGGAGTGGATCCGTCTATCATGGGCTACGGACCGGTGCCGTCCACCAAGGCGGCGCTTAAAAAAGTGGGCATGCGAATAGATGATATTGATTATGTTGAATTGAACGAGGCGTTCGCTGCCCAGGCTCTGCCGGTCCTCAAGGATCTGGATTTACTGGATTCGATGGAGGCTAAGGTCAACTTAAATGGCGGGGCAATTGCTCTCGGGCACCCGTTCGGGTGTTCGGGGGCGCGCATCACCGGGTCGTTATTAAATGTGATGGCCCAGAACGACGGTACGTTTGGCGTCGCCACCATGTGTATCGGCCTGGGTCAGGGTATAACGACGGTGGTGGAACGGTTAAACTGAGAATGTCTGGCGGTACCCGAATGGACTTTTAAAGAAAGCGCAATAAAAAAGACCGGCAATTGCCGGTCTTTTTTGCCTGCAGACAGAGACTTACTCAGCGGCAGCTTCGGCAGCTTCAGCTTCCATCGCAGCCTCGGCGTCCATCGCGGCATTTTTCGCAGCTTCATCGGCGGCGGTAGCGGCTTCGACTGCCTGTGTCGCACTGTCTGTAGCGTCGCTACTCGCGGAAGCCGCTTCGTCTGCAGCCTGTGCAGCACTCTCCATGGCTTCGTCTGCGACCGTAGCTTCGTCTGCGGCTTGTGCAGCACTATCCATAGCCTGCTGTGCGGAGGCGGCCGCATCGGCTGAGGAACTGTCGTCTGCAGCTTTTTGACCACAGGCCGAGAGGCTCAGGGCGATGGACAGGGAAAAGAAAGAAAAGGCAATAAGTTTTAACAGGTTCATGGCGGGGCTCCACGCATTATTTTCGGGAGTGCTATTAGAGATAGATTAGGGTGCTGTCGTCAACCATTATTTTCAGCGCGTGTGCCGGAAAGACGTTGAATTACCCGGTTTTTGCTAGACTGACGATCTTAACTATTGAGGAAAAGCGGAGTGCAGTGGCTTACAACATCAGGGAACCCAGAAGCGGCGCTGGACAGTTTTATTCGTCAATTTAACAGGACCGCAGATGGTAGTGCTGCAGCGGCACTCCGTTACGGGCTGCGCCAGTATTACCTCCCGGGGCAACCTGTGCTCGAACTGCTTGCTGTGGTGAGCGTGGCCTCTCAAGATAGTGAATCCCTAACACATATTTTGATCACCGATCAGGTCGAACGCGCATCTGCGCTGCTCGAAGTTGAGCGGAAAAACACGGCGGACGTGTTGTCATATCTGGCGCAGCAACTGAAAACACCCGTTTTTGATCTGTCCGCGCCATTGCTGCTTTCGCCCGTATTGATACCTAAACCCTGGGGTCAGGAAATCTGGTATACCGGGATAGAACAGCGTGGCCAGTCCTTAATCGGGGATGGCAGGCATGTCATTCCATTGCCCTGGTTGTTGTCGCTGCTGCCGCAACGGATTCTCGGTGATACATTGACCGGCGTGCATTTATTAAAAATTCTCGATCCATTACCGGAACCTGTTTACGGCGATTTGTACTTTGAATTACATGAGCGGAAGCAGGAGGTGTACGTGGTAACGGCCGTGGATGAAGTCGCCTGGCCGGGTGGTGAGGGCGGTATTCGTTTTGCTTTCAACCCCGCCGTGCGCGCCGAATACGTCTCTGACACGGATTTTCGAAACGCTTTTCTGGCGGCAGTTAAGCGCTACGAAACGGTACGTCGCGAAATCGACCGGGTGTTTGATGACTTGCGGCTGGCGGAAGGGTTTGACTCCAATGAACCGGTTCCGGCGGAGACGCTTAAACGTTGGCAGCAGCAGTTGCCAGAGGATGTGGTGCATACCGAACAGGCGTTGCGAGTGGCGATGAATCGATTTACCGGGTTCCAGCCCCTGCATATTGGCGATGTATTAAAAGTTCCGTGCCTGACCCCTCACGCCCTGCAACACGGAGTGCGCGCAATAGAATTTCAAACTCCGGTGTACGAGCGCAAAATTTTATCGTTTGCGCAGAAGGTGTTGACCCAGGCCCACTGGGATACCGCGCAGGCGGTTGAACTGATGACTCTGCAACCCCCTCCCGCCGCAAAGTTCCCCGTACTGGAACAGAGCAGTGACGTGCGGCGGGAGTCGGTCGTTCAATTTGATGATTTTAGCGTCGAGCGCATCACCCTGGCGCCCGGCGCTGGATGGGCAGTGCCCGCTACGGAACAATACGGCCTACTAATGGTGGTGAGCGGGCGTGTGGTAGTGGCGGGCGTAGATCTGACAGCGGAGCAGGCTGTTCTGATGCCTGCCTGCAGGACCTTCGCGTCTATCCGTAACGGTGGCGAACGGCCGGTG
>JBFJKD010000287.1:0-2968 GCA_041635095.1 Porticoccaceae bacterium | reverse complement strand
GGCTTTTATTTGCCCGGCGAGATCTTCGGCATGGATGGTATCGCCCATACCCAGCACAGAAGTTCAGCGCAGGCCTTGGAGACATCCGCAATCTGCGAGATTCCTTTTTCGCGCCTGGAAGACCTCAGTCTTAAGCTGCCTGCCCTGCAGCGCCATTTTTTTAAGTTGATGAGCAAGGAAATCACCAGCGATCAGCAGTTAATCGCCCTGCTGAGTAAAAACAGCGCCGAGGAACGGGTGGCGACGTTATTGCTAAGCATATCGGCACGCAACGCGCTGCGGCAGCTATCCGGCACACGCTTTCGCCTGCCCATGTCGCGGGCTGACATCGGTAATTATCTGGGACTCACCGTCGAAACCGTGAGTCGCGTGTTTAGTCGCTTTCAGAAACAGGGCTTTTTGCTGGTGGACAAACGAGAAATTGAAATAGTCAACATGAACGGTCTGCAAGACCTGGCTAATACCTGAAACGTGGAGCGCGCCACGCGGCGCGCCCCAAGCCCGTCTACCTAGCAGTTTTTTGAAAAATATCTTTAGAATAGGTATCCCCACCATATACACCCAGGGATCGATATCGACATCGGCTGTCACGCGGGTACCATCAGCAAATTTGAAGGTAACCTCCGTGTCGATCTCCAGATACCACACCTAGGCATTCAACGACCAGTTTGGACTCAGCATCCCGTCAACGCCTGCCTGTCCGGCGATGCCGAAAGAATCATCCAGGAACAGATTCCCCCGACGCGCCAATTGCATTTTCCAATTCGCCATCGCCCGGTACCCGGTAGCACACTGCCGTTCACAACCAGCGGCGAACTATCTTGTTGGATTGCACGGACGCAACGCCAGCCTGCACAATCAGATCACCGGGCTCGTAAGCGCCGACCCCAACGCCGGCGAATGCGAAACCGGCGACAATTCCACTAATCCACTAACGGCTAAATAAAACGTGTGGCGATACAGCATAAAATTTCCCCAAAAAATACAACCATAATTAGGGAATAACTAGACCAGCTTACCAACACCTGAGACTTGATCTAAATTAAGTCCACGCCAATATCTATTAACCAGCGCAGCCGCTGGGCACGCTCACACTGGGCGCTATTGCTGCACTTCGATGGCAATCACCTCGGACATCACCGGCGGTTGATGGGGTACGTGGTTGTGATCCCCGAGCAATAACTGTAACCGGTGGATGCCAGGCGTCAGTTCGATGCGAGTTTCAGTTTGCCCGCCGCCAAAATGACGATGGTACTCGTCCGTCGGCACCGGTTTATCCAGTGCAGGCAGCTGCGCCACATCGATCAGTAAATGATGGTGGCCGGTATTGGCTCGCTCAACCCCGGCGGGGGCGACACCCATATTCTGCAATCCAAATTTTATGGTGACCGGACTCGTCACCTGTGCGCCATTCAGCGGCGCAATAATATACGCCCGAGGTTGTGCGTCCTCGGCCAGGACCGCAACGGCACCACACAACACCAGCACAACACCCGCAGTAACTTGCATTAACCGTTTCATAATTTCTCCCGGTTGGCGATCTTCATGAGATGCATCAGCGATTTCAAACGCTTAACTTCTCGGGCAGCTCAGGCAGCACTTGCACTGCAACAACGTTTAATAGCTATAACAACGTTTAATGACTGTTTTTTTCGGCGCCGAAACAGTCGGGAGAAATCGGCACCGCACTGTTCTGCGACCATTCAAGGGGCGTATGCGTGTGTAACGCCAA
This sequence comes from Porticoccaceae bacterium, assembly GCA_041635095.1. Taxonomy (GTDB): domain Bacteria; phylum Pseudomonadota; class Gammaproteobacteria; order Pseudomonadales; family Porticoccaceae; genus JBFJKD01. The sequence goes on along the minus strand of JBFJKD010000287.1, from coordinate 1,236 downwards.
CGCGTGGACAGGGCCACTCAGCTCCGAGGCCAAAGCCTGGTAAACCATGCGATGCCGTTGCACCGCGCGCTGCCCGGTAAATTTTTCGCTGACCACCACCACCTTAAAATGGGTTTCCGCACCTGGCGCCACATTGTGACCATGGCTTTCGTTGATCACCTGCAGATGGCTCGGCGCGAATTGCTGACGTAGCAGCGTATCAATACGCTCCTGAACGCTGCTCATTCCCATTGCGCCAGCTTGATGTTCCTGCTCCACGGCATCCACCTCAGAACCCGGACACCAGGGAAATCATCACGCCGGCCGCCACTGCCGAGCCGATGACCCCCGCGACATTTGGCCCCATGGCATGCATCAGTAAAAAGTTTTGCGGGTTGGCTTCGAGCCCCAACTTATTGGATACCCGCGCAGCCATCGGCACTGCCGATACGCCGGCGGAGCCGATCAGTGGATTGATTTTGCTCTTCGAAAAACGATTCATTAATTTGGCCATCAACACACCAGATGCTGTGCCAATACAAAATGCTATCGCACCCAGCGCCAGAATACCCAGAGTTTCCCAGTTCAAAAATTTGTCCGCACTCATTTTCGAACCGACACCCAGGCCGAGAAAAATCGTCACAATGTTAATTAGCGCATTTTGGGTAGTGTCGCTCAGGCGCGATACCACCCCGCATTCGCGCATCAGGTTGCCGAAACAGAACATACCCAACAGCGGCGCTGCGCTGGGCAAAAACATCGCTACCAATAATAGCAGCATCAGAGGAAATACAATTTTTTCGGTCTTGTACACCGGGCGCAGCTGTTCCATCTTGATCTTGCGTTCGGCATCTGTGGTCAACCAACGCATAATCGGCGGCTGAATAATAGGCACCAGCGCCATATAGGAATAGGCGGCAACCGCAATTGCACCCAGTAAATCCGGCGATAACTTACTCGCGACAAAAATTGCCGTAGGACCATCAGCACCGCCAATAATGCCAATTGAAGCCGCATCCCGTATGGAAAAATCCAGTATACCCAGCGCATTTAACCCAACAGCGCCCATCACCGTAACGAATATACCCACCTGGGCTGCGGCTCCCAGTAACAGCGTCTTGGGATTGGCCAGTAACGGGCCAAAATCAGTCATGGCGCCAACACCCATAAAAATGACCAGCGGAAAAATTCCGGTCTCGATGCCAACATGGTAGATGTAATACAGAATCCCAGCGGGGCTCTCAAGATGGCCGAGGG
>JBFJKD010000286.1:0-2974 GCA_041635095.1 Porticoccaceae bacterium | reverse complement strand
GGTTGCGCCAGGTCGCCCCGCTGGCGAAAAGCCAGCCCAACATCCCGTTTCAACAACGCAGACAACGCCACGCCGGGGAGCAATGGCGCGGCGACCAGCTGCGGATCGTCGCACAACCGTCGGTCAGCGTTTGAGGAAATTACCGTTTTACCCACAGGCGGCATCACTCCCGCGGGCAGAGTCACCGAGCGCCAGTTGTCGCAAACCTGGCAACTTCAATTCCTGATGGCTACTTACCACCAACGCTCCGCCGTTATTCAAGTGTTGCGCAAAAAGAGTTTCGACCATGGCGGTGCCCTCACTGTCGATAGCGGTGAGCGGTTCGTCCAGCACCCACAGCCGCGCCGTCGATAAACACAATCGCGCCAAAGCCACACGCCGCAGCTGGCCAGCCGACAGCGTAGCGCACGGCACATCTGCAAAACTACTCAACCCCATGCGCTCAAGAGCCGTGTCTACAACCATGGGTTTGCAGGATTGAATGCGTGTTAGCCATACGAGGTTTTCCCGCGGCGACAGTGCCAACTTCATACCGGGTTGATGACCAATAAATACCAGGTTCTCCAGATAGTCGGGACTGTGACCGCGAATTTCCTGCTCCCGCCAGAACAACCGACCGATGCTGGGGGATAGCAGGGTCACGAGGATGCGCAGCAACGTGGTTTTTCCACTGCCATTGGCACCAGTTATTTGCAGCACTTCACCGGCGCTCACAACGCCCGACAGCCGCTCAAACAGAAGCCAGTCATTGCGTGCAAAACTGATATCCCGAAATTCAAGCAAGGGGCTGGACCGCAACCTGCCACTCCTGTTTTAGCGAGGCGCTATTATGCCGCAATCGAGTATGGGTGTAGAGGGTAGTTGGGTATTAAAAAGAAAAAATCAGCGGGGTTGAAGACTTGCCCGCTGCCTGCAGACAGCGGGAGTACGCGTTGTTACGCACAATCTCGCACAATCTATAGCAACGTTTAGTCCATATCGAAATCGTAGTCCTGAATCAGCTTTTCGAGCCGACGCTGTTCGATCCGATCCTCCAGCTTGCGGCGGGTTTCCATACTGATCACTGCCCGCACGCGCTCAGAGCCCACATTCATCACTTCGTCGGTATCTTCCACGTCGATCATCTCTAGTTCGTCTCCGCTCATAACGAGCCCTCTCGGTCGTGTTGCACATCGTGTTAAACAACCGCTAACCGGATGTTTAATGCGCGCAAGGTACGGTGAAATTCACGACAGGTCAAGATTTATAATTATTTACATTTCAATAGGTTATAAATTTAGCTTCAGAAATTTTCAAGATTCTGAATTAACTTCAGGTCTGCAGCGGTATCGATGTCTGCGAGCGGCGGTAACTCGCTCCAGCGCCAGGCCAGCGCCCGCAACTGACCACGGGTTGCCGCGAGCACCCCGCCGGTCCCCCAGGGGACGCCGGAAAACAGCGCGTTATCCACTCGACGTGCGCCGATCAGGACATAGCCTCCATCCATCGCCGGACCGAGCACCACGTCATCGCCTGCGCCCAGGCGCGCTAACGCCTCCTCAATATGACCGGGGTTTAGAAATGGGCAGTCACTACCCACCAGTACCACTCGCTGGTAATCGGCAAGGGCGGTGGCCAGCGCATGGTACATGCGTGCGCCCAGGTCGGCGCCGCATTGGCGACGCACGGGCCGCTGCGGTCTTAACCCGGAAAAAAAACCGTCGTAATGAAGCTCGTCGACCCACAGCTCGAGGGGACACAATTGGGTTTGCGACAACTTGTCGAAGGTGTACGTCACTAGTCGCCGGTGCAGGGCGACGCAGGACTGGTCGTCAAGTTCCGGACGCATACGGGTTTTTACGCGCCCCGGTCGCGGCGCTTTGGCAAACTGAATGACCAGCGCGTCGGGATAGCGATACGTCATCGCGAACCGTAATATTTTTCCGCAAGCCGTTGCGGGTCCGCACCAAAAAACCAGGCGAGCCGCAGGCGCCACATCAGCCAGACGGTGGATAGTACTCCGCGCTCTTCCCAGCGACGACTGGACGTACTAACTGCACGACTTACCCACAGCGGGCGACTGTGTTTGCGCAGTAACTTGCAGAGCGCCAAGTCCTCCATCAACGCTATCGGCGGATATCCTCCCACCCGCTCAAACAACTCGCGACGCACAAACAGGCATTGGTCACCGGTACCGACGCCGGTAAGGTAGGAACGCTGATTGATACACCATTCGACAATCCGCAGCGGGACCCCCCGGCCGCTGAGTCGCAGGGCAAAATAGCCCCAGCTAACGCGGCCATAGCGCCACGCGAGAACCACGTTGGGAAATTCTGCTGGCAAGTGTGTATCGGCGTGTAAAAACACCAGCCACTCCCGCTGGGTAGCACGCGCGCCGCTGTTCATCTGCACCGCCCGCCCCGGTTCGCTGATCAACACCTGATCGGCCAGCGGACCCGCCAGCGCAGCACTGTCGTCGTTGCTACCACCATCCACAACAATCACCTGGAGTCCCTGTTGACGCAGCGGCTGCAATACCGCCAGGCAACGCTCCAGGGCCGTCGCATCGTTTAGCACCGGAATGATAACCGCAACGGTGGAGAGGGCTTCAACCGCCAAGCGCGCCACCGCAACTACTTCCCTGACCGGCCGTGCAGCCGTAACAATGCTCGCCAATAGCGATCGGTTGTTCGCAAAAATCCCTGTTTAGCAAGTCGCGCAAATGGGGTTGCGCTCGGTCATTGGCAAATACCTCACCGTTACCGCCGGCGGGCATTTGCAGCATTTGATTGAAGTCACAGTCGTACAAAAAACCCTGCCAGTCGACGCTGATCAAATCCCGGCACATCACCGTGTCGAGATTGTCCTTACAGTAATTATTTTTCAGTAATCTCATGTATTCCGTATAGGTGCCGCGCGCCAGCAACTGACCACCGAAGCGGCTGATTGGCATATTGGCGATGGTGAACAGTCGATGGAAATCGATACCGTACTC
>JBFJKD010000285.1:0-2987 GCA_041635095.1 Porticoccaceae bacterium | reverse complement strand
GCGCTAACAACGCTTTCGCGACGGTGTCTGTCTGATCAATATCAGCCAGGTGTCCAGCGCCGTCGATCAAGATGGTTTGTGTGGGGCCTGTGATACCGTTAGCAAACGCTGCGGCGTAGACGGGGGGAATGATTTTATCGTCCTTGCCCCATATCAAAAGTGTGTCGTGCGTGACGCGGTGTAATCGTTTTTCCAGGCCGCGATCGCCGAAGGGCCACAGATAACGCGCCGCCGCTTCCATGCCGCGATAGCGCAGGATTTCCCATTCTTCCTTGTCATTTTCATCCTCCGGGGGCGCAAAAGCTTCGTCAAATGCGTGCTCGCGATGGCACAGTAATTTTTTCTGCTGGGAAAAAGTTTGTGCAAAAAAATCCAGTAAGGGATGGGTTTCGTGATACAGGCCGAAGGGTGCGATAAGCGCGAGGCGTCCAACACTACGGGGCGAGTGCGCCGCAATATCTGCCAGCAGGCTGCCCCCGAGACAGGCGCCAATCATATCCGCGCCGGTCAGGCCGGATTGCTCCAGTAAATCAAGGGTCGCGCAAATCCAGTCCGAATTATCATCGAGCAGCAGGTGTCCCGGATCCGCGCCAGGGAAGCCGGGCAGGGATGGCACCACCACGCGATAATGTTGTGCGAGGCGATCGAACAACGGTAACCACTTCGGCCGTCCACCGATGCCCGCCAGGAAACCCAGTGGCTTACCGGCACCTTTTTCCCACACGCGGTGCCTGGTGCCGTTGACGGTGACTGCGGAGGTTTTTAAGGCGGAATTACTCATGGGCACCTCTATAAATGTGGAAATCTGTTCTTACTACTCAGTGGATTGGAGAACCAGGCCAATAATGCGTAAAAGACCATGCTGAGCGTCGTTTCCAATCCGTTTCGCGCCCAGTTTCCGGCTCCTGCCGACTTATTTCGACCCGGCAGGCCGATTATCTCAGGTAGTGGACGCACCTCGCCTGTGCAGTGTCACCAAGCGCCTCATGTTGTAGACCAGGTTCGTCAGGCCGACCTTCACGCTCGCCCGGGCCAGACCGATCACGCGCAGGAACGATCCACCCTGCTCATTGGCGATCGAGCCGAACACATGCTCCACCCTGGCTCGCACTGTCGACTTGCGGTGATTGGCACGCCGGGATCGCTGACTCAGCGGCTTGTTGCGGGCACCTTTGCGATGAACATGACTGCGGTAACCAGACGCTGCCAGTATCAGCTCATTGTCCTCGCTGGCATAGGCGCTGTCTGCCCAAACGTCTTTCGAACTGTTCTCGTGCAGCAGATCAAGGAAGACTTGCGAATCGTGGACATCAGCCGGCGTAACGGCATAGTCACGCACCAGCTTGTGCTTGTTATCGACACTGACATGATTCTTGTAGCCGTAGTACGACTGCCCGTGCTTCTTGGTCCAGCGCGCCTCGGTATCTTTCTGGCGCCCGATATGCGGGTTCTCTGCGAAGCGCTCCGGGGCCTCACCGGCTTTGATTTGTGCGTTCTCCTCCCGTGTGTTGCGTTGCTTCGGCGCCTGGACAAAACTGGCATCGACAATCTGGCCTTTGCGGGCCTTGAATCCCTGGACATCGAGCTGACAGTCAAATTCCAGGAACAGCTCCTCCATCAACCCCTGCGTCGTCAACTGCTCCCGAAACAGCCAGAGTGTCTTGGCATCCGGCGTCTTGTCCTCGGGATTCACGCCCAGAAACCGGCAAAAGCTGAAGCGATCGCGTATTTGATATTCCAGCTCTTCGTCGGACAGGGTATACAAGTGCTGGAGCACCAGCGCCTTGAACATCACTACCGCATCGAACGGCTTTCTCCCGGCCTTGCTCTTCCTGGGCTTGTCGCGCAACTGAACCAGGGTGGGACGAAAACCCTCCCAGTCGACGAGTTCATTGAGGGCGACCAATGGATCCCGCTCATTCAACTTTTTATAACGATCGTCGAGATCAAAGAAGCTCGGCTGCATAAAACGGCTGTCCTCTTGTTCGTGCTTGATGGTCAAATTTTACCGGATCTCGGGCAATTTTTAGAGGTGCCCTCATGCGGATTTCCCCCCACTCTGTCAGCCGCCGACATGGGTTTGGGCCACCAATGATGCTCCCATTCATTTTCAAAAATATTTTCGATTTGCGGGCGCACATATTTCGCGAACATGTCAGTGTTGTAGGTTGCCAGATCCCGTCTCATATTGCCGTATTGGAGCAATACCATCAGGTTGCCGAAATGCAGGTCCTTGATGGCGGTGGTAAGTTTTTCCGCCACCTGATCTGGGGAACCGATAACCACAAAACCCTTTTCAACCATTTCCTCAAAGCTTGGTGGGCCGCCACCGCCCTCAACTTTTGCGGCCCCGGCGCCAGCGGCGTCAGCGCCAGAAGTTTGTCCGGCCAATTTGGCTACCTGGGATTGTGCGCGGGCGCGCAGGGTGGCTTCGGTCATGTAGCCGGGCGGTGCAACGTATTTGGGCGACACTTTCAGGGAGCGATTGTAAAAATACTCCGCCGGTTCGCGGTATAGATCGAGAGCTTCCTGTTCGGTTTCCGCTACGCCCACAAATTGCAAAAAGGCAGCGCGGAAGGGGTTGGGTTCTTTCCCAAGATTTTTCATTTCCTGCCAAAAACCCTGCATCGTGGCCTGTCCGGCCAGATAACCGTAATAGGACAGGTAGGCGTAGACGTAATCCACATCGGCACACCAGCGCCAGGTTTCCACTGCGCCACCTCCGGGAATCCACACCGGCGGATGAGGTTGCTGGATTGGTCTTGGCCAGGGGTTCACATAACGCTGCTGATTAAAACGGCCGTGAAAAGCAAAGGGTTCAGTTTCTGTCCAGCAGCGCATAATTAAATCGTGGGCTTCGTGGTAGCGTTGCCGTAACTGACTGGGATTCTGGCCATACGCATAACAGGTGTCCATGGGCGTTCCCACGGGAAAGCCTGCAATCAAACGGCCCCCGGATAGACAATCGAGCATTGCGAATTCTTCGG
>JBFJKD010000284.1:0-3015 GCA_041635095.1 Porticoccaceae bacterium | reverse complement strand
CAACAGTTTCTGCGTTCCCGGTTGGCGAATTTATTCAAGCAGGTCTGGGATGAACTTTTTGAGCTGTCGGACAATACCGACAACGTCGCGTTGCAAACCCAGTATCTGGATACCATGAAGGCCATGCGGCTGGAGAAGGCCGCCATTGAAAGCGCCCTGTTAAACGCGGTGAGCGCCGATTATGACGCGCTGCTCACGCCGGGCGACGCGACCGATGTCGTCGCCCCGAACAGTTATAGCGCCAGTGGACTGAAGCTGGTGGGCAATGAGGAGCTGGAGGAAATTATTGCGTTTGACGCTATCGTGTCCCGCGTCCAGATCCGATGTACGACGCTGCTGGACAGGTTTGCGCGGCGGGTGGGGCATGTGCAACAGCGGGCATTTAAAGCGCGGGACATGCCGATTTATCCAGAACGTCTGTGTGACAATTTTATCAAGGTGGTGCGGCCGATGTCGGGTGGCTCGCGGGCGTTCATCGCCCTGTTGAAGACGTTCGATCGCTGTGTGCTGGCGGATCTGGACGGCTTTTTAAGCGAGTGCAACGACCTGCTCAAAGGGCTGGGGATATTGCCGGGCCTCGAAGATGAAAAGGTCCGTAGCAAGGAAAAATCCGCCGCCCGCAATAAAAATCGGGCCAACCTGGCCCATCGTGATGTTCCGACTCCGAACCGCCGGTTGTCCGATGCACTTGACGCGGACGCGGAACAATTTTCTGAAGAGGACGCGGCACAACCTTCCCCTGAGACAGCGCGCGCGCCCACAGCCGGTAAGCAGCGAACCGGTGTAGAACAGCCGGATGCAGATATACCGCAGCGGGCGTTGGAAAAATCCCCCGGGTGGCGCGGCCAGCCTACGCGGCGCTCGCGGCAGCACGCCGCGCGGCTGGGCACGGTGAGTCAGTTGCTTGCCAATCTGCAATCAAGTATATCCCCGTCAGACACTAACCCGGATTCAGGCAGGCACGCTCAGCCGGATACCGCAGCTGCCGAGGGCGCGGCGGCGTTGCTCGATGTGTTAACGGAAATTCGCAGTCTGGGTAAACAGCCGCAGGCGCAGAGCGCGTCTGCGCAGCCCGGTACCGTGCCGGCAGGCGTGCGTCAACAGGTGGAGGAACATCTTGCCAGTCGGGGTCGAGCATTTACCGATTTACACCCCATAGATCAGACCGCCCTCGAGGTGTTGGATTTATTGTTCGCCCAGTGGCAGCAGCGCGACTGGGCGCCCGAGATGCTAGTGAATTTATTGCGTCAGGTAGAGCTGCCGGTGGCGGGCATTGCCATGGCCGACCCCGGGTTTTTTGACCGCCAACAGCACCCGGCTCGTCGGTTGTTAAACGAAATTGATAGCGTTGCCACGGGTTTCGCGGGTGCCGAACAAATTGCGAATGCGGATCCGCTGTACCAAAAAATTAACGAAGTGGTCGCAGCTTTGGGTGAAATTAAGGCTGACACGCGACAGTTGTCCGAATTGTTGTCGGACTTTATCGCCTACGTGGAAACGGATCGTCGTCGGCTCGCGATCCTTGAGAAACGCGTGCTGGAGGAAGAAACTGCCACGGAACGGATAAACGCGGCCCACACGGCAGTGGAGAAGTTATTGCGCAGCCGCCTGTTTGGCAAGCAAATACCCTTGGTGGTAATCGATTTTGTGGAGCGGGCCTGGAGCCGGGTGTTGTTTTTGTCGTACCTTAAATATGGCATCGATTCGGATCAGTGGCAGGGCGGGACTCAGCTCCTGGAGCAGTTGTTGGAGATGATTCAATCGGAAAGTCCGGTCGCCCATGAACGCCTCGCAAATCTGTTGACCATTATGCAGGAAACCCTGGATGACAGCGGTTATGAGGTGTATCAGTCCAGTCAATTCCTGAAGAGTATCACTGCATTTTTTGATCGCGAGCGCAGGCGTGAACCCGAGGCGACCGCCATGCCGGTGATGTTGAACCCGCGTGAAGCGCGGGAAATTGGCGATCCCTATGCGATTGTGGAGGTTGACGAGGTGCACGCGGATTTGCCGGGTCAGGCGCAGCGCGATGGCGACGATCTCGCGCCACTGGTGGATGACGAATGCTTGAGTCAGGTGGACTCCATCAAAAAAGGGAGCTGGGTGGAGTTTCGCGAGGAGAGCGACGTGGCACCGCGGCGCTGCCGATTGATTGGCGTGGTGCGCACCACCGGGAAATTAATTTTTGGTGATCGCAACGGTAAAAAAGTGGCCGAGGGCCACCGCTACCGTATGGCGGTGATGATGAAGCAGGGCAATCTCGTTGTGCTCGACAATTCTCATCTGTTTGATCGGGCGATGGAACAGGTGGTGGAAGATCTACGTCAACGCCGCGAGAGTGCCGCCTGAGTCAACCCGCGCCGCAATCCCGCGTTTCGGGGCAGGTATTCCGGCGCAATTTGCGCTATGTTGCTAACCCCGGAGAGCGGTGTGTTGGGCATGATTGATGAGTCTGGCTGGTTGGTGGGTGTACGGCGAATCCTGTCACCGAATTACAATGAACGACCCACCGGGGGCGATATTTCCCTGCTGGTAATTCACAATATCAGTTTGCCGCCCAACTGTTTCGGCGGACCCTATATTCAACAGCTGTTTACTAATTGTTTAAACCCGGACGAACATCCTTATTTTGCCGAGATAGCCGAGCGCAAGGTGTCGGCGCACCTGTTGATTGCACGGGACGGTCGGGTGACGCAATTTGTTTCTTTTAACGACCGCGCCTGGCACGCCGGTGAATCCCGCTACGCAGGCCGTAGCAACTGCAACGATTTCTCTATTGGGATTGAGCTGGAGGGCACGGACACCACGCCCTATACTGATGCTCAGTACGGCCAGCTGCTGGATACCCTGCGCGTATTGCTGGCGAGCTATTCGGGGTTGACGCCGACCCGGGTAGTTGGCCACTGCGATATCGCGCCGGGGCGCAAGACCGATCCCGGCCCGGCGTTTGCGTGGGAGCGCCTGACGGCGGGTCTGAACGGCGGCGAATAACTATCACAGCGAGCACATAACTAT
>JBFJKD010000283.1:0-3034 GCA_041635095.1 Porticoccaceae bacterium | reverse complement strand
TGCGGGGCTCGAACTCCCGACCGTTCCACAGCGGTTTTATGCGTGCTTTTGACACACCCAAAATGGCAACCTCCGGCGTGTTGACAATAGGTGTAAAACCCTTGCCGCCGATCGCGCCGAGGCTGGAAATGGTAAAACAACCGCCTTGCATCTCGTTGACCGTCAGTTTTCCATCGCGGGCTTTATCGGCCAACTCCGCAACTTCCGCCGCCAATTGCCACAGGGGTTTTTTATTCACATCGCGCACCACCGGCACCACCAGCCCTCGGGGCGTGTCGACGGCTATACCAATATGAATATAATGTTTTTGAAAAAAGTACTCGCCTGCGCTGTGCAGGGCACGGTTCAGCACCGGATTGTTCGCCAGCGCCACCGCACACGCCTTAAGAATAATCGGCACCGGGGTCATTTTTGTGCCGCGCCTCTCACCTTCGGCTTTGAGGGACTGACGAAAAACTTCCAGTTCGGTGATATCCGCATCGTCGAACTGAGTAACGTGTGGCACGTTGAGCCAGCTGCGGTGCATATTGGCAGCGGTAAGTTTGCCGATTTTGGTCATGGCAACCTGCTCGACCTCACCAAACTGCCCGAAGTCGATATCCGGCACTCCGGGAACTGCGGCACCGCCAGACTGTGGCGCTTTGATACGCTGTTTAACGAATGTGTGAACATCGTCCTTGAGCAAACGACCGCGCGGGCCGGTACCACTGACATCGCGTAACTCGACGCCCAGCTCCCGCGCCAATTGGCGCACCGCTGGCCCAGCGTAAATATCGCCGTCGGCTGGTGAATTGCCATTTGCAGCAGGCAGGGTGTCCGCAGATTGTGGTCGTGTGGTTGCTTCGTTAGCGGCAGCTTTTTGGTCGGCACCATTGTTTGCAGCGTCACCCCGATCACCATCCCCGGAAACATCCGCTACTACCGCGTCAGCGACACCATCCGTTTCGTTTTCTACGGACGTTGTTGTTGGCTTTTTTTGTGCTGGTGTTGTTTTTGCCGAAGGCGATGGTTGTGTATCTGCGGATGCTTTTGCTTCCGTCACAGACGCCGCCTGCTCCTCATCACCACTGACTTCGATTTCGACCAGCGGCACGCCCTCCTGGTCAATACGCTGCCCCTCGGTCACCAGTATTGCGATAATCTTGCCGGCTTTGCTGGCAGGTATTTCCATGGTGGCTTTGTCGGATTCCAGGACCACGAGAGTATCGTCCAGCGCCACCGTATCCCCAACAGCGATGGGGATTTCGATCACCTCGACTTCCTCCGCACCGCCCAGATCTGGGACCTTAATAATCTCAGTGGCCATATGTTCCCGCCCTGTTGAACCCTGCCATTGTGCCAATTCCTGTAGCGAATGTTTTCGATGTCGCCCGTTGCGCGCCGCGAAGCTCCACTGGAACCCGGTGCAGTACCGCCCGTTTAAACATCAAGCGGGTTGGGTTTTTCCGGGTCGATACCCAGATCGGTAATCGCTTTGGACACCACGCTATTCTCGATCTTACCCTGCTGACACAGCGTGTACAGGGTGGCAACCACGATATAGTTGCGATCCACTTCAAAAAAACCGCGCAGTTTACTGCGCGTATCGCTACGCCCAAAGCCGTCCGTGCCCAGCACGAAATAGTCGCCCGGTATAAACGCGCGTAACTGTTCGCCATAGGATTTGATGTAATCGGTAGCTACTATCACCGGGCCGGGGCGTTCACTGAGCTGTTGAGTAACGTAGGGAACCCTGGCCTCGGCGCCCGGATTCAACATATTCCAGCGGGTTGCCGCCTGGCCATCCCGCGTCAGTTGGTTCACGCTGGTCAGACTCCAGATGTCGGCACTGACCCGGTATTGCCGGGCCAGAATCTCTGCCGCTGCCCGCACTTCATTCAAAATTGCACCGGCACCCAATAGCTGTACCCTGAGTTTATTTTTCTTACCCTCTGCCAACAGATACATGCCACGAATAATGCCCGGTTCGGCGCCAGCGGGCATGCCGGGATGCACGTAATTTTCGTTCATTACCGTAATGTAATAAAAACAGTTTTCCTTGTGCTGGAACATGCGCCGCAATCCGTCTTGAACAATGACGGCCAACTCGTAACTGTACGCCGGATCGTAGGTGCGACAGTTGGGAATAGTGTTGGCCAGCACATGACTATGCCCGTCCTGATGCTGCAACCCCTCTCCATTCAGGGTAGTACGCCCAGCGGTAGCACCGATCAGGAACCCCCGCGCCTGCATATCCCCTGCAGCCCAGGCCAAATCACCAATGCGCTGAAAGCCGAACATGGAATAAAACACATAGAACGGAATCATCGGGTAATCGTAATTACTATAGGCGGTGGCCAATGCCATCCACGCCGACATGGCACCGGCCTCGTTAATACCTTCCTCTAGAATTTGTCCTTTTTTGTCCTCTTTGTAGTAGAGAATCTGGTCGGCGTCGTGGGGCACATAACGTTGCCCCGCCGAGGAATAAATACCCAGCTGGCGAAACATACCCTCCATGCCAAAGGTGCGCGCTTCATCGGGCACGATCGGCACGACCCGCGCACCGATTTGTTTATCCTTCACCAGGTTAGACAGGATTCTGACAAACGCCATGGTGCTGGATATCTCGCGCTTGCCGGTTGTTTCCAGCTGCTTCTGAAACAAGTCGAGAGGCGGCGTTTCCAGCGCTTCGAAATCTTTTTGCCGGAATGGCAGGACGCCACCGAGACGCTCGCGCTGGACGCGCATATAGGTCAGCTCGGGGCTATCTTCCGGCGGGCGGTAATAGGGCACTTCCTCCAGCTTGTCATCCGGGATCGGCAGACCAAACCGGTCGCGGAAATTCTTCAAACTTTCGATACCAAGCTTTTTCACCGAGTGGGTATCGTTTGCAGCTTCCCCGGATTCGCCCATGCCGTAACCCTTGACGGTCATAGCCAGAATCACGGTGGGATGGCCGGTACTTTGCATTGCCTCGGCATAAGCGGCATACACCTTGTAGGGATCGTGGCCGCCGCGATTGAGATACATAATATCCTTGTCGCTTAAATCC
>JBFJKD010000282.1:0-3040 GCA_041635095.1 Porticoccaceae bacterium | reverse complement strand
TAACTTATGGCAAGGCAAATGATATGCGTCAACCGCGCCGCAGGTTGAAAAGCACTACAATGGACTGACCAGCGCACCACAGACACATTTCACATCAGAGGTGAGTTATGGAGACAATATTGGCCGTGATAACGGACTGGGACGACGCGCCTGCAGTCGTGCACCGCGCACAGTTTATGGCCGCTAAACTGCATACGCAGGTCGAATTGTTTCGCCCGGTACACGCTCGTCTTGGAGAGCTTAACAAATACATCGGTTTCGACAATTTTGACACTTTACGCGATGCTATTATGTCGGCGGAAAACAAATTACTTGCCGAACTTAATACCGATCAGAACACACAAATTCACAGCCTGTGGTGCGACCGGGTACACAGCGCCATTGTGTCAGAAGCGGAGCGCACATCCGCAGGACTCATTGTCTTGATGGCCAGTCATCACAGTTTGCTCGCAAATCTTGCCCACACTCCCGATGACTGGCATTTGCTGCGGGACGCGCCCTGCCCGGTGTGGATGATGACCAGAGAACTTGGCGACCTGGATACCGTGGTCGCCGCGGTGGATTGTCTGGACGAGAGTGAGCAGCAGCAAAAACTGTCGGCGCGGGTGATCGATCAGGCGCGTGCCATGGCAACAGCTCACCAACTGCCGTTGAGCGTGGTGACTGTCGTCCCCGATCCAGCGTTGATCTACGCCAGTATGGTCAATGTACCGGTGACGATTGATTACCTGACGCAGCTGGAACAACAGGCCGACGGCAAGCTGCGGGCACTGCTGGCCCATTTGGGCGTTACCGCGGACAACGTGCTGGTCAAGTCCGGGCGGGTAGAAGATGTACTGGTTAATCTTGCCAGTCACGGTTTACTGGTTATCGGCAGTCGTGCCAACAAAGGCGTCAAGGGTCTGCTGCTGGGCAACAGTGCGGAGCGCATTCTGAATCACATGCAGTCCGATATGCTGGTGGTCAATTAGTCCGCGTTTGGCGGAGTGGGTTCGGATTTGTGCCACACCTGATCGAGACGTTGTTTGCGCCCACAGTTCCAGCTATAGAATCTGTAGCGCCGGGGGTTTTTCCGGTAGTAATCCTGGTGATAATCCTCGGCCCTGTAAAATGCTGAGGCGGGCATGATTTCCGTCTTGATTGGTCCGGGCAGTAATCCGCTCTGTTGCAATGCATCCCTGCTCGCCAGCGCCAGACGTTTTTGTGTTTCGCTTCGATAGAAAATCGCGCTTCGATACTGACTACCGCGATCACAAAACTGACCACCTCCGTCTACCGGATCGACATTTTTCCAGAACGTGGCAAGTAACTGCTGGTAACTGACCTGAGTCGGATCGTAGGACACCAGTATGGCCTCGGCGTGCCCCGTGGTTCCATTAGACACTTGCTGATACGAAGGCGCAGCCACGCTGCCGCCGGTGTAACCCGCGGTGGTTTTTAATACACCCTTGAGTGCGTCGAATGGTGGCTCCATACACCAGAAGCAACCACCGGCAAACACCGCTTCCTCGACAGCTGGCGGGGTGGCGAGGCTGTTGTTGGACAACACAAACAAAAAAGTCAGTAACGGCGCTAACAGTTTATTTTTCATGGATAGGGAAAAGTCCGTGGATAATGGGAAGTCAGGGGGTTGGACTGTCTGTGGGCGCAAGGGTTCAGTGCGGGAAGTTTTCCGGCCCGATAGGGTTTCCCAGTGGTGAGTGCCTTCGCGAAGCGGGGCAGACAGTACCAATTAGTCATCATTTTGAAAGTAAGTTCGGTTACACTCCTCAGCCTGCTTTACCTGTTGTAGAAGCGGGCCAGTCGCGGCCCGAAATAGTTCAGGGTTGAATATGTTGCCACAATTAACGGTCGCCGATGTCTCCGCTGTCACCCTGTTTGTCACCGTGTGGGTAGCCTACACGCGCTTTGCCAAGGTCCAGGCCCGTAGCCAACGCACCTTGTCGAGTGTGATGCGCCACCACCGGGTGCAATGGATGGTGCGCATGATGGCCAATGAAAACCGCATTACCGATGCGTCGTTGCTCGCCAATCTCGAACGGGTAGTGGCCTTTTTTGCGTCCACCACCCTGTTGATTATTGCCGGTATTTTGACGGCGGTGTCCACGGTGGAAGGCACTCTCACGATTCTGATTAATTTGCCGTTCTCCATCCAGGTAACACCGGCGGTGTTGCAGCTCAAATTGCTGCTGTTGGCGATGATATTTGTCTATGCGTTTTTCAAATTTACCTGGAGTATTCGTCAGTACAGTTTCTTTGCCGTATTGCTCGGTGCGGCGCCAGGTGTTCGCGACACCGATATGACTGCCGAGGCGTTGACCCAATTCAGCGAGCGCAGCGCGAAGTTGATCGATCTGGCCAGCCACGAGTTTAATCATGGTCTACGGGCCTATTATTTTGCGATGGCGCTATTCACGTGGTTGGTCAGCCCCTGGATGTGTATGCTTGCTACGCTGTGGGTGGTGTTGGTGCTCTATCGGCGCGAATTCCACTCGCAGGCGCTGAAAACGCTGGACGAATGCAGGGAGTATCGGGAATTGCCTATTCCTGCGGGGAATGAAAAGACCTGATCGGGAGTGGCGCCGTGCTCGATACTCGACCTTTGTTGCTGGAAACCACCTTCCCGCCGCTGCATCGCAGGTCTGTGCAGACGCTGCAGGTTAATCTTGGGTATTTGTGCAACCTCAGCTGTAGCCATTGTCACGTCAATGCCGGCCCCAACCGCACCGAATTAATGAGTGGCGAGCTGGTCGATCTGGTGCTGGACGCGCTGGCTGCGCGCGTAGTCAAAACACTGGATTTGACCGGTGGGGCACCGGAGATGAACCCGCATTTTCGCCGCTTGGTCAGGAGCGCTACAGCGCTGGGAGTCGAGGTAATCGACCGTTGTAATCTGACCATACTGCTGGAGCCGGGTTATCGGGATCTGGCGCAGTTTCTGGCTGATCACAGGGTGACGATAGTGGCATCGCTGCCCTGTTATTCCGAGCAGAATGTAGCGCAACAGCGCGGTAAGGGCGTCTTTGAGCAAAGTATCGAG
>JBFJKD010000281.1:0-3047 GCA_041635095.1 Porticoccaceae bacterium | reverse complement strand
TATTATTGGCGGCGCGTTTGGCACCATCGTCAAAAGTCTGGTATCCGACGTGATTATGCCGCCGATTGGATTGTTGCTCGGCGGCGTCGATTTTTCCAACTTGTTTATCCTGTTGCGTGGTGCCGAGGAAGGCGCGACCTATGCGGCGCTTGCCGATGCGCAGGCGGCGGGAGCGGTCACGATCAATTACGGTATGTTTATCAATAATGTGATTAGTTTTGTGATCGTGGCTTTTGCGGTATTTATGTTGATCAAGGCGCTTAATTCTGCAAAACGGGAGGAACCCGCTGCCCCTGCGGAAGTAACCACCAAAGAGTGCGCAAAGTGTTGTACTGCCATTCCGATCAAAGCCACGCGCTGTCCCAACTGCACCTCCGATGTTGGAATGTGATGCTGGTATGTAGAGAGATATATAGAACCGATCGACGCGCCGGAGTATGCTCGACGCACATTGTTTGTAAACGATGTTTTGTAAAGGGTTATTAAAGGAGAAGAGCGTTGGGCTTTTACGATACCTATTGTTTGCCGTCGATTATCAATCTCGCCTGTGCCACCAAACCGATTCGCAAACAGCGCGAAAAAGTCGTGCCCCTGGCCCATGGTCGGGTGCTGGAAGTCGGTATGGGTTCGGCTCTGAACCTGCCTTTTTATGACCCCGCAAAAGTCGAGTTTATCTGGGGTCTGGAGCCGTCTGAAGGCATGCGTAAAAAAGCCGAAAAAAATCTCGCGGCATCGCCTCTGGAGGTGAAATGGCTGAACCTCGACGCGCAACAGATTCCGCTGGATGACAAGAGTGTCGACACGGTAGTGTTGACCTATACCCTGTGCACGATTCCCGATTGGCACGCCGCGTTGCGGCAAATGCGTCGCGTGTTAAAACCCGGCGGCAAGTTAATCTTTACCGAACACGGCAAAGCGCCCGATAGCGGCGTTGCGCGCTGGCAGGATCGTCTGAATCCCGTCTGGAAAAAGCTGTGCGGCGGGTGCAATCTAAATCGCCCCATGCCGCAGTTAATTGCGGAGGGCGGGTTTCGTGTGGACGAATTAAACAGTATGTACCTGCCCTCGACGCCGCGTATTGCGGGCTATCATTACTGGGGTGTGGCCAGTCGCTGAATGCGGGCTGGCGCTACGCGTCTGTTGCTGATTATCAGGACGTAGTGTGTAACGCCGCCGCCCTACAGGTTCATTAACCGTAGCAAACCACTGAGGATAAACAGTATGGCAGTCACCGTATTGCTGGAACTTAACGTCAAACCGGAATGCGTACAGGATACGCTAAATGGTCTCGCGCAATTGTTGCCGGAAACTCGCGAATTTGATGGTTGTATCGAAGTCTACGCCCATCAAAATCAGGATGATCCCACCAATATCGTCGCCATCGAAAAGTGGGAGTCGCGGGCACATTACGAAAAGTATTTTGCCTGGCGTACTGAAACCGGCGTAATAGGGCAGTTGGGTGCCTGGGTTTCGGGGCCGCCGACCATTCGGTACTTCGATAAGAAAGCGTAACGTCGCGTCAGTGGTGCAGTCAGTTTGGTATTTATCGAACTGGCTGCATGACTGGTGTTGGTGCAACCGCTGCTGGCGGGGGATGCAATTCAACAATCGTGCGCAGGTTGCGTGGTGCGCGGCTTTAAATATTTTTTTGAAATATTTTCGAATTGCGCTGAAAATTATACAGTTGCGCCTTGCTGGCTGGAAGTGCGTCCAGTGTCACGGAGTCAAAGCCCTTCTCCATAAACCAGTGCGCCGC
This sequence comes from Porticoccaceae bacterium, assembly GCA_041635095.1. Lineage (GTDB taxonomy): Bacteria > Pseudomonadota > Gammaproteobacteria > Pseudomonadales > Porticoccaceae > JBFJKD01. The sequence continues at coordinate 1,291 of JBFJKD010000281.1, read as the reverse complement.
TTGCGTGGTCAACACAAACAGCGCGTCCAGTTGTAGTGCGCGGGCCTGCTCTTCGACATGCAGGAGTAACCGCGAGGCCAGCCCCTGGTTGTGGTAGTCCGGGTGGGTGGCGACACAGGCGAGTTCTGCAGATTGCGAGTCAGGAAGCGGGTATAACGCAGCACAGCATACGATCATGCCCTCGGGGTGCACCAGGACGTAAAACCGTGCGATCTCGGTTTCGAGCACTTCCCGCGAGCGCTTGACCAGGACACCCTGTTCCTCCAGGGGGGCGATCAATTCAAGAATACCGCCGACATCGTCGATGCTTGCCTGGCGAATGATTTCGGCGCCATCCTTAACGATCAGCGTGCCGGCGCCTTCCCGGGTAAACAGTTCGCCAAGCAGCGCCCCATCTTCGCTAAAACTGATGATGTGACTGCGTGGAACGCCGTTAAGGCAGGCATCGTAGGCGGCTTGCAATGCCATTGCCAGCGCGGGTGGAACCAGAGGTATCCAGTTGCCGATTTCGTGCAATGAAATAATTTTCTGCAAGGCGCCCGCAGCATCTTTAATTCCGGATTGCGCGCTGAAAATGATCAATTTTTCGGCATGTAAAGAGATGGCTGTCTGGGTCGCGACGTCCTCAGCGCTCAAGTTGAATGCTTCACCGGTGGGCGAATAGCCGATCGGTGACAGCAGCACAATGGCGCCATCGTCCAGTTGCCGTTTGATGCCACTGCGGTCCACACGCCGTACTTCACCGGTGTGATGAAAATCAACACCGTCGCGAATGCCCAGGGGTTTGGCAGTGATAAAGTTGCCGCTGACCACCCGAATGCGCGCGCCATGCATGGGCGAATTTACCAGACCCATCGACAACAGGGACTCGATAGCAATACGGATGCTGCCCGCCGCTTCCTTAACGCAGTGCATGGTGTCGCCGTCCGTGACCCGGGTCGCGGCGTGAAATTTTGACGCGATAGCCCCCTGTTGCAGCCGCGCTTCAATTTGCGGGCGCGCGCCGTGCACCAGCACAATGCGTACGCCGAGGCTGTTGAGCAGTGCGATATCCTGAATAACGTGGGAAAAATTCTCGTGGCCGATGCCCTCCCCAGGAATGACGACCACAAACGTTCGGCCCCGGTGCATATTGATGTACGGGGTGGTGTCGCGAAAAAATTTCACGTCGTTGGTCACGGCTGTGAGTCCAGTTTGTAGCGCCTGATCAGCGCGGAATTATAACAGGGGTTGTCGGCCTTGAAAGGGCTGGCGGCAAAACCGGTCGATCAGTTTTTCGAGGGTGGCCACG
>JBFJKD010000280.1:0-3049 GCA_041635095.1 Porticoccaceae bacterium | reverse complement strand
CAATGCGAGCATGTTCTGGAGGCTATCCAGAAGGTGAATGACAGCCTGTTGGTGGAGTGCCCGGCGTGCGGCAAAGCGACCCTGAAAAAGCAGTTGACTGCAGGCGCTTTTCGTCTGAGTGGTGGTGGCTGGTACGAAACCGATTTCAAAACCGGGGATAAAAAGCGCAACTTGGCCGGGGACACCGGGGGTGGCCACGGCGATAAAAAAAGTGCTGGTGAGTCGAGTGGAGCAGCTGCGGTGTCGGCGCCGGCAGCCCCCAAAGCGGCGACTGAAAACTGAGTCGCAGCAATACCTTTAAAAATCTGGAACACATGGCATATGCGCACAAATTATTGTGGAAATTTCAGTTCAGATGACATTCATCGCGAAGTGGTGGTATGTGGCTGGGTGGACCGGCGTCGCGATCACGGCGGAGTTATTTTTATCGACCTGCGAGACCGGGAAGGGATTGTTCAGGTTGTTTTTGACGCGGACAGTGGCGCGCATTTTGCGACTGCCGATCGGGTGCGTGGCGAATATGTGGTGCAGATTAGCGGGCGCGTGCGTGCGCGCGCGCCACAGACGGTAAACCCGGATATGCGCACCGGCGAAATCGAAATTTACGGCGTTGAGATAGACATTCTTAACGCCGCCGACACGCCCCCGTTTCAGTTGGACGAGCATATTCGCGTCGGTGAGGATGTGCGCCTGCGCCACCGTTATGTGGACTTGCGCCGCATGGAAATGCAGCACAATCTGCGTTTTCGTGCGCGGGTGACCAGCGTCATCAGGCGCCATCTCGAAAGCGCTGACTTTATGGAAATCGAAACACCCATACTTACCCGTGCCACGCCGGAGGGCGCGCGGGATTACCTGGTGCCGAGTCGTACCCACGAGGGTAAATTTTTTGCCTTACCGCAGTCGCCACAACTCTTCAAGCAACTGCTGATGGTGTCAGGATTTGATCGCTATTATCAGATTGCGCGCTGTTTTCGCGACGAAGATCTGCGCGCCGACCGGCAACCTGAGTTTACCCAGATCGACATCGAGGCGTCATTCGTCGACGAAGCGGCCATCATGGCTATTACGGAAAACATGATTCGCGCACTATTTGCCGAGTTGCTGGATGTGCAGCTGGAAGAGTTTCCACGCATCAGCTATGCCGAAGCTATGCTGCGTTACGGCAGCGACAAACCCGATTTGCGGATTCCTCTGGAGTTGGTCGAAGTTAAAGACCTGATGAAAGATGTTGAGTTCAAAGTCTTTTCCGGACCAGCCAACGACCCCGCCGGCCGGGTGACGGCGTTGAAGGTTCCGGGCGGCAACAGCCTGTTGACACGCAAAGCGATCGACGATTACACCAAATTTGTCGCCATTTATGGCGCCCGCGGGCTGGCCTATATAAAGGTAAACGACGGCACAGATCTGGAGGACGGGCTGCAGTCGCCGATCATAAAATTCCTGCCGTTAGCGGTGCGTGAACAATTACTTCAGCGGCTGCAGGCACAGGATGGGGATCTGATTTTCTTTGGTGCCGACCAGGGGCGTATTGTGAGCGAGGCGCTCGGTGCCTTGCGCTGCAAGCTGGGCGCAGATTTGAATTTGTACACCGCCAAGTGGACACCCCTGTGGGTTGTGGATTTTCCGATGTTCGAGCGCGGCGATGACGGTCGCTGGAACGCCTTGCATCACCCGTTCACCGCGCCATCCTGCTCAGTCGATGCATTGCGAGCAGAACCCGGTGCCGCGCTGTCGCGAGCCTACGACATGGTGCTCAATGGCACCGAATTGGGTGGCGGATCCATTCGTATTCACGATCAGGCGCTACAACGGGAGGTGTTCAGCCTGTTGCAGATCGACGATCAACAACAACGGGAAAAGTTTGGCTTTTTGCTGGACGCCCTCAAATACGGCTGTCCGCCCCACGGCGGACTCGCTTTTGGCCTTGATCGAATGGTGATGCTCATGGTTGGTGCGGAGTCTATTCGCGATGTCATTGCCTTTCCCAAAACCCAAAGTGCGCAGTGTTTGCTAACGGATGCCCCCGGCACGGTGGACAGCGCACAATTGCGCGAACTCCACATTCGGCTGCGGGAAACTCACTGAGTATCGGCGAGAGAACGCCGGGGAAAAGTGAGAGAGCATGGCAGGGCACAGCAAGTGGGCGAATATCAAACACCGCAAGGCTGCGCAGGACGCGCAACGCGGTAAACAATTTACCAAGCTGATTCGCGAACTGGTGGTGGCAGCCAAAACCGGGGGTTCGTCGCCGGAAGATAACCCGCGGTTACGCACAGCGGTGGATAAAGCCCTCGGCGCCAACATGAAACGGGACACGATAGACAAGGCGATCCAGCGCGGCGCGGGTACTGGCGAGGGGGAAAACTACGAACAGGTGACCTACGAAGGTTACGGTGTTGGTGGTGTTGCGGTGTTGGTGGAGTGTCTCACGGACAATCGCAATCGTACCGTCTCCGAGGTGCGCCATGCGTTCAGTAAATGGGGTGGTAATCTCGGCACCGATGGATCGGTGGCTTATCTGTTCACCCGCGTCGGCCAGATCAGTTTCCCCGCGGGGGCGGACGAAGACCGCATCGTCGAGGCGGCGATCGAGGCTGGGGCTGAAGATGTCATCGTCAACGACGATCTTGCGATCGATGTGATTACCACCTGGGAAAAATTTTCCGCAGTGCGTGACGGACTGACGGGTATTGGCCTGCCGTTTGAGAATGCCGAGGTTGTGCAGCGTGCGGCGATCTCGGTCGCAGTTGGTCTGGAGAACGCCGAAAAAATAATCGCATTGGTCGATAGCCTGGAAGAGCTTGACGACGTACAGAATGTCTATTCCAACGCCGATATTCCCGCTACGGTACTGGCGCAGCTCTCCTGACTCAATGCGGCGTGGCAAATTGGCTGTAAAAATTTGCACTGTGTATTGATAAACTGAATCGTCAACGGATTTGTCGGGGGCGCTCGCACTCGATAGTGTTCAGGTAAATGGTCAATTGCGTATTTTTGGGTAAGCGCTTGACGGACGTGCCCACCGTTGCAACACTGCCTTACCTTT
>JBFJKD010000279.1:0-3065 GCA_041635095.1 Porticoccaceae bacterium | reverse complement strand
GGGGGCACTTGAACAACGGGCAGGCAGCGGCGCTGCTAGGGGCCATCAATACCGGTCGGCTGCGCACGTTGGTGTTGGGCCACATCAGCCAGCAAAACAACCATCCCGATCGGGTACGCGACCAGGTGGGCGACCTTACCGCCGCTGTGCCGAGCGTTGTATACGCCTGTCAGGATGCCGGTTTCCCCTGGCAGGTGCTCGGGTGAGCAGGCCGGGACGAGGGCAATAGTCACAACCACAGACTGCAACGAGGCGGACATACTGATGGAAAAAGGTGCGGAATTGTATCGGGGTAAGGCCAAGTCGGTGTACGCGACGGACGACCCGGATTTACTGGTGCTGCTGTTTCGCGACGATACGTCGGCGTTTGATGGCAAAAAGGTCGAACAGCTTGATCGCAAGGGTATGGTGAATAACAAGTTCAACGCTTTTATCATGGAAAAGCTTGCGGCGGGAGGGATTCCCACGCACTTTGAGGAGCTGTTGTCGGCGCGGGAGTCCCTGGTCAAACGGCTGCAGATGATTCCCGTGGAGTGTGTGGTGCGCAATGTTGCTGCCGGTAGTTTGTGCCGCCGACTCGGCATTCCGGAGGGTCGGGAGTTGACGCCGCCGACCCTGGAGTTTTTTCTCAAAAATGACGAACTCGGCGATCCGATGATCAACGAATACCACATCGAAACCTTCGGCTGGGCACGCCCTGAACAGCTATCGGTGATGAAACGGTTGTCGTTTGCAGTCAACGATATTTTGCAGAACCTGTTTCGCCAGGGCAATATGCTGCTGGTGGATTTCAAGCTGGAGTTCGGAGTATTTCAGGGTGAGGTGGTGCTCGGCGATGAATTCTCCGCCGATGGCTGTCGTCTTTGGGATGTCGATACACGGGAGAAGCTGGACAAGGATCGCTTCCGTCAGAATTTGGGAAACGTGGTTGAGTCCTACGAAATTGTCGGTCGCCGCCTGGGTGTGCAGTTCGATTAACCAGTTGTTTCTCTTTCAAAAATAAATTGTTACGTGCGTAACGTATGTTGTTATTGAGCTGGAATTACCCGTCGTTCGGCGCTTTCGGGGTTGGATTGTCCACAGTTATTACCAAAACCTCACGCAGGTTTTGGAAAGACTCTGTAACCCTTTGATTTTTTTGTTTGGCCTGCCTAACTTATTGATTTGTATAGAATAGAATTTTGTCGAAATTTTGACCATTTTGTGACAGTGCCATAACGACGGCGGGTTTGGGGCGGTTGTGTAGATGCAGTCCACAAACTTATCCACAGAAACTGTGGGTAAGTTATGTCAACCAAAACTTGGCGAGCTCCGTTTACCTCGGGTGTTTTGTTTAAGTTTAATCCTGGCAGTGCGACGGGAACTGTAACCGGTCTGTGTGTAGTTCCAGCAACAGTGCATCCGCGCAAACCAGATCGGGGTTCGCGCTGAGGTCGACTGCGGTCAGATGGTTCAGGTAGAGCAATGGCTTAATATCGGTCAGGCGGTTGTGAGCCAGATTTAGCTGCGCCAGGTTGGTAAAAACTTCCAGTCCAGCGAGGTCGCCAATATTAGCGTGGGTACACACCAGTCGAGTTAACTGGCCGGGCCGGGTAATGTTCAGGTCCGTCAATGTTTGCGCGACGCAGGCCCCGAGGGCGGCATCGGCAATGTGATAGTCGGTAAATACTTTGGGCGGGGCATAGACTTCTCGCTCGTTGACGGTAAACAGGTAGTTGCGGCAGCTCGTCAGCAGCGGGATTAACAGCGCAGCAGTGATCAGGATCGAACGTGGCATAAGAGTTATTCCTGTTTTCCGTATTTATTATAGCGCTGTATTCTAGCCCTCGAAGCCGTACATGGCTATGATGAGTAAAAATGCGGCGCAACGGCCCCAGCAACATCAATAGTTTGACTACAGGGAGTGAATCCCCTACGTTCGATAAACCAGAGGAAAATATCATGAAGAAAATGCTTGTCGCCGGGATGGTACTACTGTTGGCTGGCTGTATGTCCACCGACCCCTATACTGGTAATCAAAAAGTCAGCAACACCGCCAAGGGCGCGGGTATTGGTGCGGTGGCCGGAGCGGTGATTGGCGCCGCGACGTCCAGCAGCAAGGATCGTAAAAAAGGCGCACTTATCGGTGCTGCGGGCGGTGCTGCCATCGGTGGCGGCGTCGGCTTCTATATGGATAAACAGGAGGCGGCACTGCGCGCCAAACTGGAAGGGAGTGGCGTTCGCGTAGTGCGCGAGGGTGACAATATTCGCCTGGTGATGCCCGGCAACATCACATTCGACTCAGGCCGCTACGACGTCCGCTCCGGCTTTTATGGCACCCTCGAGTCGGTAGCAGTGGTGCTCAAGGAGTTCGACAAAACCAGTATCCGCGTTGCTGGTCACACCGATTCCGTGGGTGATGACAGCTCCAACCAGACTCTCTCGGAGCGTCGCGCCAACAGCGTCGGACAACTGTTGATCTCCTATGGAGTAATGGCTGGACGGGTTATGGTGACCGGTTATGGTGAGCGCTATCCAGTTGCGGGTAATGATACCGACCAGGGTCGTCAGGCCAACCGCCGCGTCGAACTCGAACTGATACCCATGCAGTAATGGTTCGGACGCCACAATAAAAAAGGGGGGAGCACCCCCTTTTTTTGTGCGTGTTAATGACGCTGATGCCTGTATCCGTTATTTGCTGCGATCTGTCCTGTCGCCCCCGCGGGGAGCGCCTTGCCGCCGCACTCGCGCTGCCACTAATTATTGGCCGTCAAAATGTCAGTAGTTATGAGTGGCCCGCTGGCGACTACGTTCTCGAGATTACGGATGATGGTGTGAGCGTGCGCAGTGCTGGTCCAAAATCGGTGCTGGTGCGCTGCGACTTCGTTTCTGGCGCGCTGGCGCACCGCCGTCGCTTCGGCGGGGGGCGCGGTCAGGCAATTGCCAGAGCTATCGGCATTAAAGGTGGGCGCACCCTCGCAGTTGCGGATCTCACTGCGGGACTGGGTCGCGACGGATTCGTGCTCGCAACCCTGGGGGCTCGAGTGTGGATGATGGAACGTCACCCAGTAGTAGCGGCACTGCTC
>JBFJKD010000278.1:0-3071 GCA_041635095.1 Porticoccaceae bacterium | reverse complement strand
CCGCCAGCACCGCCATGCGTCGCCCTTCGCTGTTGATGGGGCGGCCGGGGCCCTTCAGACGGGTAACCGACTGATCACTGTTGACCGCAACTATCAGTCGATCACCCAGTTTGCGCGCCTGTTCGAGATAACCCACATGGCCCGCGTGTAAAATATCGAAACACCCATTGGTAAAAACAATTTTTTCCCCGTGGGCGCGGGCATCGGCGATATCCACCAGTAGCTGCTCGTGATTAACAACGCCGCGCTCGGACCCCTGCTCCCGTTGCACCGCACGGCGTAACTCGGGCGCGCTCACGGTTGCCGTTCCCAATTTACCCACGACAATACCGGCGGCAATATTGGCCAGCGCAACCGCCTCGGGCAGGGGCGAACCTGCGGCGATCGCTGCCGCCAGCACGGCAATTACCGTGTCGCCTGCGCCAGTGACGTCGAACACCTCCCGCGCCCGCGCGGGCAAATGTAATTCAGGGGCATCGCGGCGCAACAGGGTCATGCCCTGTTCCCCGCGGGTGATCAGTAGCGCCTCCAGGTGTAGCTGCTCAAGCAGCACGAGCCCCCGCTCTATCAACTCCTGCTCGCCGCTACAGCGGCCAACCACTGCTTCAAATTCCTGAAGATTTGGCGTCAGTAACGTCGCCCCGGCGTAGCGCGTAAAATCACTCCCCTTGGGGTCGGCCAGCACCGGCACCCCGGCCCGCCGCGCTGCGGCGATCAGTGTCTGCGGATCCTGCAGCGCGCCTTTGGCATAGTCCGATAACACCAGCACACCGACGCCACCCAGCAGACTCGCTACTTTGGCGGGCAACGCATCTGCATCCTCATTTGCGAAACTTTCTTCAAAGTCGAGACGCAGTAACTGCTGGTGGCGACTAATCACTCTTAATTTGGTAATTGTGGGTTTTCCGCTGGAACGGTGCAGATCGGTATGGATACCGGCCGCATGCAGCCGCTCCTGTAGTACGCCACCCGCTTCGTCATTGCCCACCACCCCCACCAACGCGGCCCCGGCTCCCAGCGACACCACGTTAAGCGCCACATTGCCGGCACCGCCGATACGGTCTTCGATCTGCTCCACTTTGACCACTGGCACCGGCGCCTCGGGAGAAATGCGCGACGTCATGCCGTGCCAATAACGGTCCAGCATCAGATCGCCAACGATCAGAATCTGGGCCTTGTCAAAGCGCGGTAGTGTGCTTTTCACGGGGCTACTCCGTTTATCACGCCATATTTTGGCGTTCGATTTTCCACAACTTCATAGGTGCACGACTTCATGGGTGCACGACTTCATGGGTGTTTGTAATCTACCGTTAAACAATCATACTCAACACGAGTTGTTGGGGTCAGCCGCGAGATTAGTTGCCCCGCTGTCGCGTAACTGCAATTGCAGCGCCGCCCATACCCGCTGCGGCGCGATACCTTTCAGACATTGAGCTTGCGGACCGCGATACCCCTCCACTGCACACTCGCGACGGTAGCATGGCATACAGGCAAAACCCTCGGCGCTTATATGCACGGAATTGTACCCGGTTGCACCAATCAGATGGGGATCTGTAGGCCCGTACAGTGTCACCGTTGGCATCCCCAACGCCGCACACAGGTGCGCCAGCCCGGTGTCCACGCAGACCGCGCCTCGACTGGATTTTATAATACCCGCCAATTGCCCGAGCGCCAGGCGCGGCAGTACCTGAGCCTCGCCAAAACCCGCTGCAATGCGCAGCGCCTGCTGACGTTCTGCCTCCACGCCCCAGGGCAACAACACGCGATACCCGGCCTGTACGGCCAACGCCAGCAGCTGTCGCCAAGATTCCTCGGGCCAACCTTTGCTGGCCCAACTGGCGTTATGAATAAACACCAGATACGGTACATCGGGCAGGGTGACACCCGCTGTCGGCCACGCTACCGCATGCAAACCAAAATCGGGTGGCGTGTCGGGCAGCTCGTAGTCGAGGGCGGCGGCAAACAGCTGCCGAATGCGGCTGATGGCGAGTTGATTTTTTTCGATGGGAATTTTTTTATGGTAAGCAAAATGGGCACCCCACTCCCGCACGGACGCTTTATCGGGTCCAATTTTGTTGGCGCTGCGCGCCAGCCAGGTTACCGTCGCACTTTTAAAATTAGTCTGCGCGTCGATCACCGCAGCATATTTAGTCTGGCGCAACGCCGTTAAAAAACCCTCGAGCGCACCACTGCGCCACGCGCTGATCGGTTGTCGACGCCAGCGCCGATGGGCGGTGGTGATAACGCGAACTACCGCCGGATGCCAGGCCGGAATTTCCGCAAACGCCTCGTCCACCACCCAGTCAAAACGCACGTCCGGCCGCGCCCGCCAGGCGTCCGTCAGCGCGGGCAGGGCTTGTACCAGATCACCCATGGAAGACAGCTTGACGAGCAGAGCACGCATAGCAACAGTCACTTGTGTTGGTTGAGCGGTTGGCGACAGTATTGTGCTGGGTTCCGCAGGATTTTACTACGACAGACGTGTTTGCTGGTTATGTGATTATCACTATCTCACCGCAAAAAAAAGTTATTTGCGCCGTTATCTAGCGCCGAAATAGTCTTCCACCTGCCGTATGATTTTCTTATCCCGGCCATCCAACGTGGCTTTATTGACGTAGGACAAATAGAACCTGAGGCGCCGCGTTCTATTCAGGTGCCGCTTCGCCACCTTATCCAGACAGGCCAGATTCTTAATTAGCCGACGCGTTAAAAAAACGCCCCGCCAGAATCGCCCGAAAGGACAGTCTATAAAATAGACAGCAGGTGCGGCATCCCGCGTCACCAGAATATTTCGCCACTTGAGATCGTTGTGACAAAAACTATTGTGCAGTTTACGCACAGCGTCGGCGATTTGATGCGCGACCCTTTGCACCCACGAGCGCGATTTCAATTCCGGGCAACGACTGCGGGCAAGCGTGGCCAAATCCACCGTACCAGTTTGTTCGCGAAGGACAGGTACACCGCATCGCTCACCGCGCAAGTCCCGCTGCTCCGCAAACGCTACCAACGCTACCAACGCTACCAACGCTACCAACGCTACCAACGCTACCAACGCTACCAATGGCGGTGTG
>JBFJKD010000277.1:0-3081 GCA_041635095.1 Porticoccaceae bacterium | reverse complement strand
TCGTGGTCAGAGTGGCGCCCCGGCGGATGCCTTTAAAACCCTGGATGGCTGGATGATGGTGCAAAATCTTGGCAACCCGTTATTCAAACGCTGGGTCGATCTGATGGGCGAACCCCAGTGGCTGGACGACCCCCGTTTTAAGGACGACAAATGTCGTGGAGATAACGGTCAGGTAATCAGCGAGCGCATGGCCAAATGGTGTGCAGATAAAACCACGCAGCAGGCAATGGATACGCTTGAGCAGGCCGGTATACCCGCCGGAGAAATTCTCTCGCCCCAGCAATGTCTCGAACATCCACATATGCAACAGGCTGGACTGTTTACGCAAATGCGCATCGATGGCATCGATAAGCCGGTCCCTTTTCTTGAGACACCGGTCAGTTTGTCCCGCACCCCTGGCGCAATCCATTCCCCGCCCCCGGAATTGGGGGAGCACACCGACAGAATTCTTGCATCCCTGGGATACGAGCCTGATGAAATCGCGACGCTGCGTAGTGGCAGGGTGGTTTAACACCATCTGTTCATTTTGTTTTCGTATACAGTGTTTAATAGCTTGCGACGCGGCGGTCTGTCGCGTGCGTATTTCGACGCCCGCCGGACGTTTTGCTATGGCTCGCCACTGTCTCTCGCATGGTTATTCAGGGCAAAAAAACTGAGAATTTCCTCGGATTGCTGCAGCGCATCGCCATAGCCCAAATTAATCAGCTCGTTACAGAAGCCCGGCTCGAATAACAGCAGGCTGGTAGCGCTGGAGCCACCGCCCTCAGCGGTGCCGCCAGTGGCGCGCAAAAAAAGCTTCAGGCTGGTGGGCAGCTCGTCAAAATGCGCGTCGGCGATTTCGTTGATCGCGACCGATGGAGAGATACAAAGATGGTCAATCGGTTTCGGATGATCGTTGCCGCCACCATTTTTTTCTTCTTGTTGCGGCAGTAACCGGGCCAACTGGTTAACGGTTTTCAGTGTTTCGAGATCGCTTTCAACGGAATCGATAAATGCGCTGTTAAGCATGTGGGCAATCATTTGGGCGACTGAAGGGGAGTGCTGCTGTGGCTGTGGCGTTGGTCGGCCCCGCTGGTTGTCACTGACACCGACGATAAAAACCCGGCTGGCCCCCAAGTGTAGTGCGGGACTGATGGGTTTCAACTGCCGCATCGCGCCATCCCCATAATAATCGTGACCAATTTTTGTGGCCGGGAAAATCGTGGGAATCGATGTGGACGCTATCAGGTGGTCGATGGTCAGGCCGGTGCGCAGACCAACGCGTCTTGTGCGTTGCCAGTTATCGTGACGACCCTGGAAAAAATTTACAGACAGGCCGCTGGTGTAGTTCATGGCCGTTATATTGATTGCATCGAGCTCGCCGCTGGCGAGGGCTTCGTCAATATGGCGAAAACGAATGACCGAAGTTAGTAATTCTCGCAGTGGTGTGTTGTCCAATAATGCCACTGGAGCGCCGAAGCCAGATCCGCGATTAAACAGTGATAAGCCTATGCGCAGCGTATTTTTGCACACGCCCCATAGGTCGGTGCGATAAACGTCTTCGGCTTTTAGCGCGCGCCAGATGGTTTCCAATTTGCGCACGCGCAGACGAAAACGCCCGGCGCTACTGGCAATGGCCAGGGCGTTGATGGCGCCAGCGGATGTTCCACAGATAATTGGAAACGGGTTGTGGGTCTGTTTAGGTAACAGTTCTGCCACGGCTTTGAGTACGCCGACCTGGTAGGCGGCGCGTGCGCCGCCACCGGATAAGATAAGTGCGGTGGTCATCGGAATTAACTATTTCCTTATACGGTGGTCGCAGTCACGAAGATTAGTAAATGCCTAGCGCCATACCTGCGGCCATGGTCAGCCCCAGTTCTTCACAGTGGGCTAATGCTTTTTGTTCAAGTGCGCCAACGACGATAATCGGTTCCACTACTTTGCGCAGCGGATAACCCAGCGCGATACGCTCAACCTCCCGCACCGCGCCGCTACCGTCGTTACTGGCCCCGACAAACAACCCGTAAGGTAAATTCAGGGGGTGTGGTTCGGCCGGGTAAAAGGTACGGTCAAAAAAATCTTTTAAAGCGCCACTCATGTAACCAAAGTTCTCCGGTGTGCCAAACAGCAACCCGTCGGCCCATAACAGATCGTCGAGATCGGCGTCGAAGGCATTCTTCATAACCACCTCGACGTCCTGCTCCTGGCGAGCACCCTGCAACACAGCCTGCGCCATCTGTGCTGTTTTGCCGCCCTGGCTATGATAGATTATCATTAATCGCTTCATTGCCTTAGGCTAAGGAATTTAGCGGCCAAAAGCAAAGTTTGTAACCACAATTGAGAATCTCAATCACTGTCGCGATCAACACGGATGTTGAATAACGATGCCCCTTTTGTTGTTTTCCTGCGGTGTGCTGTCTTCGGCGTTCTGGCCATTATTACCAGAAATGCCGCTGCTCGTTGCACTTCTGGTCACGGCACTTCCCCTGACCATTCACCCGCGTTTTCGACCGATTTTATTTGTGCTGCTAGGCATAGTGTGGGCCAGTATCTGGGGGCACTGGTCGTTACACCACCGCTTGTCCGCCGAGCTGGATAAGACGGACTACCTAGTGACCGGCACTGTACAGGATATGCCGCGCCTTGATCCATTGCGTAGCAGTTTCTATCTGGATGTCCACAGGTTGCAGGCTTTACAGCAGGGTGTGTCCGCACCAAAGTTAAAACGACTGCGGCTGAGCTGGTATCAGAGCCCATCTCTCGAACCGGGGCAGCTTTGGCGCTTACGTGTGCGACTACGTGCGCCCCGTGGTTTGAGCAATCCGGGTGGTTTTGATTACACAGCCTGGTTGCTATCCGAGGGCGTATCCGCCACAGGCTATGTCCGTGCCGCGCCCACCAACAGCTTACTGGATAGCAACACCGGAATGTCGATTGCGGGGTTGCGTTTTCACCTGCAGCAGTCCATCGGCAAATTAGCGTTGAGTGAGGGCGGCAAAGGGTTTATCGCAGCGCTAACGATTGGGGACAAGCAGTTTATCCCGGCGGCGATGTGGCGCACTTTGGAGGTGACCGGAACCCTTCATTTGATGGTGGTGTCAG
>JBFJKD010000276.1:0-3127 GCA_041635095.1 Porticoccaceae bacterium | reverse complement strand
CGCCCGGTGTTCGATGAATTTGTGGCGAAACTTGCCGATGCGGCGAGCAAGATCAAGCTCGGCACCCCGGATGATCCGGATGCCAATATGGGTTGTCTAATCAGCAAGGAGCACCAGCAAAAGGTGTTGAGTTATTACGCTCTGGCGGTGCAGGAGGGGGCGACTGTGGTGCTTGGCGGCGGAGTGCCTGACATGCCGGGTCTAGAAGCGGGCGCCTGGGTGGAACCCACTATCTGGACCGGCCTGGCGGACGATGCGCGGGTGATAACCGAGGAAGTGTTTGGTCCCTGCTGTCATATTCGTCCGTTTGACAGCGAGGAGGAAGTGATAGCTCTGGCCAACAATACCCACTACGGATTAGGTGCCGCGGTGTGGACCGAAAATGCCTCCCGCGCCATACGTGTGTCCGAGCAACTGGAGGTGGGTCTGGTGTGGGTAAACTGCTGGTTCCTGAGGGATTTGCGGACGCCTTTTGGGGGAGCCAAACAGTCGGGTATTGGACGCGAGGGCGGTGTACACTCACTCGAATTCTATACCGAGCTGAAAAATATTTGCATACAGCTGTAACGCAACCGTACCTTGGCGTTGGATATTTCAACCACGCACCTTTAAACGACGTACTTTACACAACGGACTTTACACAACGTAATATTGGGGAATCCGCAATCCATGGACAAAGAACTGATTAATCGTAGCGGTGATGAACTGTACGAGGCGATGGTGAATCGCCAGACCGTGGCGCCACTCACGGAACGCTACAGCGATATTACTATCGACGATGCCTACCATATTTCACTGCGTATGCTGGATCGCCGTCTCCAGGCGGGCGCCCGCATTATCGGCAAAAAAATTGGCGTCACCAGTAAGGCGGTGATGAATATGCTGAATGTTCACCAGCCGGATTTCGGTTATCTGACCGACGATATGGTGTACAGCAGCGGCGCGGAAATGCCCATATCCAGCCGCCTGATACAGCCGCGCGCGGAAGGCGAAATCGCCTTTATCCTGAAACGGGACCTGACCGGTCCAGGGGTTACCAACGCCGATGTTATTCGCGCGACCGAGTGCGTGCTGCCGTGCTTCGAAATTGTCGACTCGCGCATTCACGACTGGAAAATCAAAATTCAGGATACGGTGGCGGACAATGCCTCCTGTGGCTTGTTCGTGCTGGGGGACAACGCGGTCGATCCGCGCAAGGTGGATCTGGTTACCTGTGGCATGGTGGTGGAAAAAAACGGCGCGATTCTGAGCACCGGTGCGGGCGCTGCGGCGCTGGGCTCGCCAATTAATTGCGTTGCCTGGCTGGCCAATACATTGGGTAGTTTTGGCATTGGTCTGAAGGCAGGGGAAGTTATTCTGTCCGGGTCGCTGGTGCCGTTGGAGGCCGTCGTCGCCGGAGATTTTATGCGCGTCGATATCGGTGGTATCGGGTCGGCGTCGGTACGCTTTGTTTAAGCAGCTTGTACGAACGCAATGGAGGTTATCTCATGAGCAATAAGTTAAGAGCGGCCATTATCGGCCCCGGTAATATTGGCACCGATTTGTTAATGAAGTGCATGCGCAGCGACTGGATCGAGCCGGTGTGGATGGTCGGTGTCGACCCCGCGTCGGAAGGTCTCAAGCGCGCCAAAGAGTTCGGCGTGAAAACCACCGCTGACGGGGTCGACGGTATGTTGGCCCATGTGGTCGAGGATGATATTCGCATTGCCTTCGATGCGACATCGGCTTATGTGCATGCGGACAACAGCCGCAAACTCAATGCCCTAGGTGTGATTATGATCGACCTCACTCCGGCTGCAATCGGACCCTTCTGCATTCCGCCGGTGAATCTGAAGGAGCACGCCAGGAAACTCGAAATGAACGTCAATATGGTGACCTGCGGTGGCCAGGCAACCATTCCCATGGTGGCGGCAGTTTCCCGTGTACAACCGGTGGCCTACGGTGAAATCGTTGCGACCGTCTCCTCCAAATCGGTGGGCCCGGGCACGCGCATGAATATCGATGAATTTACCCGCACGACTTCCGCGGGTGTGGAGCAGGTCGGCGGCGCCAAAAAAGGCAAGGCCATTATCATTATTAATCCAGCCGAGCCACCGATGATTATGCGCGACACCATCCACTGCCTCACCGAAGGTGAGCCGGATCAGGCGGCGATTACACAGTCGGTGCACGACATGGTCGCCGCGGTGCAAACCTATGTGCCCGGCTACAGGCTGGTGAACGGCCCTGTTTTTGACGGTAATCGGGTTTCCATTTTTATGGAGGTCGAAGGGCTCGGGGACTTTCTGCCCAAATACGCGGGCAATCTCGACATCATGACCGCTGCTGCTTTGCGTACTGCGGAGTTGTTCGCGCAGGAAGTGGCAAATGGCGCGTTCGCACTGCCGAATCGCAAGGCGGCGTGACCCGGTATTGCGTAACAACTTGTACGCCGGGCAGGCGTTGATATTGAAGAACGACGGTGAGGAACCAGTTTATGGATCTTAAGGGCAGAAAAATTACGGTGCACGATATGAGTCTGCGGGACGGTATGCATCCCCAGCGGCACCAGATTACCATCGAACAAATGAAAAGCATCTCCAAAGGGCTGGACGAAGCCGGGGTACCGCTAATTGAAGTTACCCACGGCGACGGCCTCGGCGGGGCATCCGTGAATTACGGCTTTCCGGCTGCCAGCGATGAGGAATACCTGCGTGCGGTTATTCCGCAGATGAAGCGCGCCAGAGTATCTGCCCTGTTGCTGCCGGGGATTGGCACGGTGGATCACCTGCGCATGGCGGCTGACTGCGGGGTAACGACCATACGGGTTGCCACCCACTGCACAGAGGCGGATGTGTCCCTGCAACATATTAAGCTCGGTCGGGAAATGGGGTTGGATACGGTGGGATTTTTGATGATGGCCCACATGATCAGCCCCGCAGACATTCTTGAGCAAGCTAAATTGATGGAGTCCTACGGCGCAAATTGTATTTACGCGACGGACTCTGCCGGTTACATGTTGCCCGATGATGTCACGGCGCGCATCGCTTTGCTGAGGGATAAACTTAATCCGGACACCGAACTCGGTTTTCACGGGCATCACAACCTGGCCATGGGCGTTGCGAATTCTATTGCTGCGGTGGCGGCT
>JBFJKD010000275.1:0-3137 GCA_041635095.1 Porticoccaceae bacterium | reverse complement strand
GGAATTTCGCCAGTATCCCACAACAGCACACCCCTCGGGTGGACAATCAGGTAGCAGGGCGTTGTCATTTGCGTAGGGATAGCTCCGTGCTCGAAGCCGAATTCCTCGGCGGTGACGCTATCGATTGTGCCGCAATCAAACACATAAACCTTAAGAGACAGGTCTGAAAGAGACGGGTCTGAGCGCGTAACGGCAGGTGTGTTTTCCGGGGTGTTGTGATCAGTCGAACTTACACAAGACATTTTCGATACTCCCTTATCCGATCCTGATTGACGACAACTTGCAGACAAAGTTGCGGCTGCGTGCCAGTTTGAATTACTTTCTCGGGGTGAACAAGCCCCAGGCCTTCACCGCCGCTCTAGACATAGTGTCTAGTATAATACTGACATTAACCGCAACCCTTGCACACGGGGCAAATTATCGTGCCGCCACCAATCAACAATCAATCCGGGTTTGACGCCGATGACTATGCTAAACGCCTTACCGGCCCGATGGGGCTGGATCATTTCAATGGCGAACTGCGTGAGTGTGAACCGGCCCACTTTCCCGACGTCTTTTCTGAGGCCGAAACTTCTACTCTTTGCTCGCCCGAACTGTTGGCAGACTTGCTCATGCCCAACTCAGCCGCGACCGCCAGCATTGATATTTACGCTAATGAATACCTTGTCCGCTTGCCAGACATGTTACACAAATCCGATCGGCTGGCGGTGGAGGTGATTGCCGAACAACTTCAGCAGGGAGCGACGATTCGTTTTCGCAACCTCGAACGCTGCAACACCAAACTCAATGCACTGACTTTAGCTATCGATCGACTGTTTCATTGCACAAGCGATATCAATGCCTATCTCACTCCCGCCCACAGCGATGGCTTTCCTCCACACTTCGACAACACCGATGTACTCGTAGTGCAACTCATCGGGGTCAAGCAGTGGCACCTCTACCCCGAGTACAGCAATCGAATGGAGCTGCCCCTCAAAGACACGCCCTGGGATGCCGACAAGTATCGTCCCAGCGGCAATACACAACACCGCGAGCTGCACCCAGGGGACGTGCTCTACATTCCCCGCGGCGGCATGCATTCAGCCGCTTGCAAAAATGATCTATCTCTACACCTGACTATCAGCCTGGATACCGAAACAAGGGTTGATCAATTATCACGATTAATGCTTACCTGGGCGGAACACGAGGCGAGCGCACGTCGGCGCTTACCCGATAGACCAGATGCTGCCCGCGGCGCGCTGTTGCAGGCGGCGCAGGATTTTTATCGGTGGCTACAGGACAACGTCGACCTGCCCAGTTACAACACGCCTGTGGAAACCTTGGAAACAGATCGGCAAAAGGTTCGGGATAAATTCAGGCAGGCGCTGGGAGCCATTCGCTAGTCACCGCTGGATATCAGGTCCGCCACACAACAGACCGCTAACGTTTTAGAAGAAGGGGCCAGACTAGCTCGAAACGTTAATGCGGCCATTTCTAAACCTTCCACCGCAAAACCGTCCATCGCGAAACTAGCTCCTTCGAAACTTTCCATTACGAAATAATGCCACTGTCGCTCCATTGGCATCCACGCCATCAATCTCCATCGTGGAATCACCAAACATTAAATCGATACCGATATCACTGTGATTAGCGCCGGGATGGTTTTGGTTCTGTGGAGGACAACCCAATGTCACGTGCATCCGACAGGCTTTGTCCATAATCGGTGCCAAAAAGCCACCCTGTGGTGACGTTACTCCCTGAATTGCTTCCGTCAGACCAACCTGCCCCAATCGCGCAGCGTTGTCGTCCACCTGCATCAGTCGCTCCATCAGGTCGGCGCCCTGACTGGCACTCAGGTGAGCCACCCGACCGCGACGGAATTCTAGCTTGAGATCACACACACTGCTGGCACCAATGGTTATCGCTTGGCCAACGCTTAGCGTGCCGTGTGTACCCGAACCTTGCAACAAACACTGAACTGGGGTCAGGGGCAAGGTGGGCTTAAAGAAAGCACCCGCTGCAGTTTGCTTCCCCCCACCGCACCAGGAAGCTTGCCCCAATAGGTCGACAGTCAAATCCGTTTCCTGATCGCGAAGCTGTAAACTGACAAGTGCCAGGCGGTTTAACTCATCAGCCACGTCTTGTATGCGATTGTACTGGGTGCCCAGGCCAGTCTGAGCGGGCAAGTCAGTATTGAGGCAGCACAACTTAAGAATGTCGTCCCACAGCGCTGCCTGCGCCGCGCCGCCCTCTAACTTAGGCCTGATCCAGCTAGCCCAATCCTGAGTCGCATAAGGCACGGTACAACGCGCCAACCCTGCCCAGGCACTGTCATCGGGCTCTTCAAACAATTTGTGGAAACGCAACAAACGCTCAGTGGTAATGCCCTGTAAAAGCCGGGGTCGCGGTCCAACAATGTAAACTTGGGCGGCTTCAGGCATGTTTGTGGCTACAGGGATCTTTGTGGCTACGGGAAAAGCCGAGTAAACGGACGGTTCCGGTTCCATGCTGGCCACGGCAATTCGTAGTAATTCCGGATCCTCATAAATGCAGTGAACCGGTCCGCTACCG
This sequence comes from Porticoccaceae bacterium, assembly GCA_041635095.1. Lineage (GTDB taxonomy): Bacteria > Pseudomonadota > Gammaproteobacteria > Pseudomonadales > Porticoccaceae > JBFJKD01. The sequence continues at coordinate 587 of JBFJKD010000275.1, read as the reverse complement.
AGGCCATAAGCTACCTGCGCCACGCTACGCACCATTTGGTGCGCTTCAATGGGCGCACGAATAATCAAGCCCTGCTGCGGCTGAAGATTAACGCCTTCACGGACTGCCGCATGGGCCAGCGGCCACCACGGAGCATCCTCGTTTACAACCACAGCCATCTGCCCCGCATTTCTGCGACTGCTTCTGCCGTCAACATAGTTTGATGCTCGGCATCGATATCGATGACCCGCAGCTGGCCGCTGATAAAGTTGCGCCAGTCCAGTGGCGAAACCATAGAACGATCATGAGTTTCGGTTTGACGGGCGGCCCGAAAAAACACAACGTCGCCCTCAAACAGCTGTGGCTGTGCGTCTGGTAACACCTGACTATTGTTTTTTAAATTGAATGCCATAGCTTCCAGTGTGGGTAGGGACATACGCCCTAAGAGGTTGTTCTGTCGCCGCGCCAGACGGGCAATACTGGCGGCCGTCAGCTCGTCCCCTGCACCTTCCAGTAATAATCCTGCGCCAAGGGCAATGTCATGCCATACACTGTCTTCGCTTGCATAATCGGGGCGCACCGAGGCGGGCATGGGATAGCTGTCTATC
>JBFJKD010000274.1:0-3139 GCA_041635095.1 Porticoccaceae bacterium | reverse complement strand
CTGGCAGAATGGGTTGGTGTAATGCAGGGGTTTAATAACAACAAACAACTCTACAGGAGAGCAACAATGGGTATTTCCCATTATCAAAAAATCATGGTGGGTCACGGTGTACTGGTTATTCTGGTGGGGGCGATGTCAGGATTTATGCTGACTTTCAGTTTGCTGGGGGAAATCGGCCTGTCGCCACTACCCTGGGTGATAGACGTGCAGGTGCCCGGCGCGGTGCGCGCATGGCGCGGCGCGCACGTCGGTAATATGCTTAACGGCGTTTTGATTCTGGCGCTGGCGGCAGGCATGGGCTACGTATCCTTGTCGGATAGCGGTCAAAAATTCACCTGCTGGGGCATGGTCGGCGTGGTGTGGGGCAACGCGCTGTTCTACGTGTTTGCAGTGTTTGCTCCGAACCGGGGATTGAGCTTCACTGACACCCGCTATGGGGAGGCATCTATTGCAGGAGTACTGGCCTATCTACCGGCACTGATCGCCGCAGTATTACTGATTATGGTATGCGTCGTCGTTGTCAGGGCCGCATTCGGCGGCGGCAAGCGGGAGTGATCGAGGTGTCGGAAAATGTTAACGGCGTTAGCGCAGGACTCGCGAGTCACAATCACCGCGGGGCGCCGCTTGTCGATAGTCCGAGGCAGTTGTAGAGTGCGACTCCGGCACCGCAAAGGTGGCTGTGATGTCAATTCAGTCTGATTAATGAAACGAGGAATAGCTATGTTTCAAGGTAAGACCCTCGCACTGACACCGTTGGAGAATGGGTTTGTCGAGCTTTGCTTTAACCGCGCTGAAGGCTCGGTAAATAAACTTGATCGCGCTACTACCGATGATCTTGAACAAGCGCTTGACGTACTCGACAAATTGGCTAGTACTAAAAATGGTGTTAAAGGTCTGCTGGTCACCAGCGGCAAAGCCGTATTTATTGTGGGCGCCGACATTACTGAATTTGGCCATAATTTTTCCCAGCCAGAGGCGGACGTGCGTGCACGTTTGCGCGCCATCAACGGCAATTTGAGTCGCTTTGAAAGCTTTCCGTTTCCGGTGGTGGTCGCTATCAATGGTTTTGCCATGGGCGGCGGACTGGAGCTGTGTCTGGCGTGCGACTATCGAATTATGGCGAGCACTGCGCAGATCGGATTGCCCGAAACGCGGTTGGGGATTATTCCCGGGTGGGGCGGTACCGTGCGCTTGCCGCGCATTATTGGTCTGGATAATGCCGTGGAGTGGATTGCCGGCGGCGTACATCAGAAGGCACCCAGGGCCATGGCAGTGGGCGCCGTGGATGCGGTGATCGAACCCGGGCAGTTACGTGACGAGGCGCTCAAGGTATTGGAGCGCTGCGCCAGTGGGCAGTTGCCTTTTGAACCGCGACGCCTGCAAAAAATGGCCCCGTTGCGCCTGAACGCGGTGGAATTACAGATGGCGGCAACGACAGGAAAAGCCATGGTTGCCGCGCAAGCGGGCAGACATTACCCGGCTCCGGTTGCGGCAGTGGAGTGTATGGTAAAAGCGGCCGGCATGAGCCGCGACGATGCGTTGGAGGTGGAAGGCAAGACCATCTACCAGTTAACTCAGACGCCGCAGTGCCGCGCATTGGTGGGACTGTTTTTAAGTGATCAGTATATTGGCAAGTTGGCCAGGGAGCAGGCATCCCAATCTGACGTTAAAATTGCTCGTGCGGCCGTGTTGGGGGCGGGCATTATGGGCGGTGGTATTGCTTATCAGAATGCGCAAAATGGACTGCCCATTATGATGAAGGATATTCGCCAGGATGCTCTGGATCTGGGTCTGGGTGAAGCCAACAAACTGTTGGCCAAACAGGTAGAGCGGGGGCGGAGTACGCCGCTGGCGGCTGGCGAAGTGCTGGGGCGAATCGATGCCACTCTGAGTTATGACGGTATTGATCAGGCGGATGTGGTTGTCGAAGCCGTCGTGGAAAATCCTGCGGTCAAGGAAAAAGTCCTGGCCGAGGTGGAGGCGCTGCTGCCGGACACGGCGATTCTGGTGTCCAACACGTCCACAATTTCGATATCTCGGTTGGCGAAAAAGCTGGCGCGACCGCAGAGTTTTTGTGGGATGCATTTTTTTAATCCGGTGCACGCAATGCCCCTCGTGGAAGTCATTCGCGGTGAGAAAACCTCGGACGCTACGATTTCCGCCGTGGTGAGTTACGCGCTCGCCCTGGGAAAAAAACCGCTGGTAGTAAACGACTGCCCGGGATTTTTGGTGAACCGGGTGCTGTTCCCGTATTTCAGCGGCTTTGATTTATTACTGCGCGACGGCGCCGATTTTCGCCAGGTCGACAAAGTCATGGAAGGCTGGGGATGGCCCATGGGTCCGGCCTACTTGCTGGATGTGGTGGGTATCGATACGGGGGTCCACGGTGCCGCAGTTATGGCGGAAGGTTTTCCCGATCGCATGCGGCCGGATTATGTATCGGCGACAAAATTACTGTTTGATGCCGGGCGCCTCGGCCAGAAAAGCGGCTCCGGATTTTATAGTTACGAAGCCGATAAGAAAGGCAAACCAAAAAAGGTTTTTCGGGATGAGGTGCTAGGCCTGTTCGCCAAGCATGTAGCGCCGCCGCAGGCGTTTGACGCCGACGATATCGTGGCGCGCATGATGATTCCGATGTGCATCGAATTGGCCCGGTGTCTGGAAGAAGGCGTGGTCGCCTCCGCCGCGGAAGCGGACATGGGGTTGATCAACGGTATCGGCTTTCCGCCTTTTCGTGGCGGCGTGTTTCGCTGGCTGGACGAGACTGGGCTGGGCGTTTTTTGCACCATGGCAGACAACTATCAGGCGCTGGGCATGGCGTATCAGCCGACTGATGCAATGCGTCGGATGGCCGCCGAGAATCAACGCTACTACGTTTAAATACAAGCAAATTTGTGCGTAGCAAAAATTGCGGGCTAACCAGTTTCCCCCGATGCGAGGCCCGCGTACGCAACGCTTGCGATAGAGGAGAGTTACAGTGAGCATTAATCCGCGCGATCCAGTTATTGTTGATTTTGTGCGCACCCCCATGGGGCGTTCCAAGGGCGGGTCGTTACGCTACACAAGGGCGGATGATATGTCTGCGGCGTTGATTGAAGCGCTGCTTGAGCGCAACCCGGAGCTCGATCCAAAGACTGTG
>JBFJKD010000273.1:0-3146 GCA_041635095.1 Porticoccaceae bacterium | reverse complement strand
TTCTGCAATCAGCAGTTGGCTGATTTCCAATCGGCTATCAAGGAGTTTGTAGCGGAGGAGGTTACCCTGATTGCGGGTTCTGTAGGCGTAACTGTGCGTAGAGGTAGGCAGCGATGAAACGAGTAATTGGTATAGCGATATTGTTGGTGGTCGGCATTGGCCAGGCCTGGGGTGGGCACGAGTCGGGTGATCGCGTCGGCTCCGTAGCAGAAGTCGTGGGTGCGGTTGTCGGCGCGGCAAGCAGGGAGGTATTTGACGCCTCCGACCGCGCCGTGCTGGCCGACTATCTGGGCAGCGAGGGTTATGCCACGGGCGGCAAGAAGCCCAAGAACTTACCGCCCGGGTTGCGCAAAAAATTGGAGCGTGGCGGAGAGCTACCCCCGGGCTGGCAGGCTAAAGTTGCCCGCGGCGAAGTTATCGATCTACAGCTGTATAGCCATGCACACAGTTTGCCGGATGATATCTTGAGGCGCTTGAGACGCGGGCCGGACGGTACCAGTGTGCGTCGGATCGACGACCGTATTGTCCGCGTGGCGGATGCCACGCGCACCGTGCTGGATGTGTTTTACTTGGGAGCGGGCCATTACTGAGGGTTACTTCTCTACTGATTTTGCGTACGCCTATGAGAAATCTGGATGCGCTGTGGACATACGGGTAGCGCCCGAGGATTTCCGCGTCGACGAAATTCTGCATACCAGTTTTGCTCCTGGTGAGCACCTTTACCTGCTGATACGCAAGCGCAATCACAACACGCGGTGGGTGGCGCAATTGCTCGCGCAAGCGGCGGGACTCGAAGAGCGCGATATCGGGTTTAGCGGGATGAAAGATCGCCGCGCGGTCACCACCCAATGGTTCAGTGTGCCCCGTTCCCGCTTTGCTATTGATGGTTTCAGCGCGCCCGACATTGAAATACTGGAACACGGATGGCATTCGCGCAAACTGCGTCGGGGTAGCCATCAGGGCAACCAGTTTGTCATTGCGCTACGCAACCTGAGCGGCGCGCGTGCGGCGCTCGAGCAGCGACTACAATTGCTGCAGAAACATGGGGTCCCCAATTACTTCGGTCCGCAACGCTTCGGGTTCGATGCTGGAAATTTACTGCACGCCGATCATTTATTGCGCGCAGGGCGCGGTCGGGCCGGTGGTGGTCGCAGAGGCATCTATCTGTCGGCTGCGCGCGCCTACCTGTTCAATTTGGTCCTCTCAGAGCGCATCAGACGCGGCTGTTGGCGCGAACCGTTGGCGCTCGAAAAGGAGCCCTCTGGACCGCTGTGGGGGCGCGGTAGAACATTGGCAGTGGCCGACGTGGCCATCCTCGAGTCGGAAATATTGGCGCCCTGGCAACACTGGTGTCACGGTTTGGAACATGCAGGACTGCGCCAGGAGCGGCGTCCGTTGGTGGTCTCGGTCGAATCCATGACCTGGCACTGGGACGCCGATGTATTAACGTTAAATTTTTCTCTGCCGCCCGGCGTATTTGCTACCTCAGTGCTGCGCGAGGTGGCCGATGTCACTGCCTCGTCCGGGACTGCTGTGCTATAGTTTTGTCTGATTCAGGGGAAGGGGACGCGGGTGAATTCGATTGATTTTGGCGGGGTCGGCATGACCTCCCAACGTACCCGCGAGCGCCTTATCCAACGCCTCAAAGATCAGGGCATTAAAAGCCAGCAAGTGCTCGATGTGTTGCGCGTTACGCCGCGCCACCTGTTTCTCGACGAAGCGCTGGCCCATCGCGCCTACGAAGATACCGCGTTACCTATCGGCTACGGCCAGACCATTTCGCAGCCCTACGTGGTGGCGTTAATGACGGAGATATTGTTGTCTCGCGGGCCGCGTAAAAAAGTTCTGGAAATCGGTACCGGGTGCGGGTATCAGGCTGCCGTGTTGGCGCAACTGGTGGGTCAGGTTTATTCAGTCGAGCGTATCAAACCGCTGCTCGACCGCGCGCGCGGTTTACTGCGCAAACTCAAGTTGCGCAACATTACACTGGCGCATTCCGATGGCAGTGTCGGTTGGTCCGAGTATGCGCCCTACGACGGTATTATTGGCACAGCGGCACCCGAGCAGATTCCGCAGCAGTTGTTGGCGCAACTCGCTCCGGATGGACTGTTGGTGATTCCGGTAGGGGACGGAGCAGAACAGGAGTTACGCCTGATTTCGCGCCAGGGAGACTCTGATAACTATGAGCACGAGGTGATAGAGCGCGTGCGTTTTGTGCCTATGTTGAGCGGTTTAGGGCGGTAATCTGCAACGCGGATGACGATGCATGGGACATTATGTAAGGTTGTTTCTCAAGGGCATGGCCATGGGCGCCGCCGATGTTGTGCCCGGTGTGTCGGGAGGAACCATTGCTTTTATCAGCGGTATTTATCAGGAGCTTATCGACGCCATTCGCGCGCTCAATCTAGCTGCCTTGCGCACCTTACTGCGCGGTGAATTCGCGCAATTCTGGGCACAGATAAACGGCAATTTTTTACTGGTACTGCTGGCCGGGATCGTGTCGAGTATCGCGTCGTTGGCGCAACTTATCAGTTATCTACTGGCCCAGTACCCGCTGTTAATCTGGTCGTTTTTTTTCGGGCTGATAATTGCCTCGGCAATCTATATTTACCGTGGACAGCGCTTTTCCACCTGGCAGGAATGGTTGGGCATGGCGGTGGGCGGTGGTTGCGCTCTGGCGGTCGCATTTGCGCCGACCTTGCAACTGGACCCTTCCCTGCCGGTCATATTTGGCGCCGGCGCGGTGGCGATTTGCGCGATGATACTGCCCGGTGTGTCCGGCAGTTTTATGTTGTTAATTATGGGGCTATATCCCACGCTTATTACAGCCGTTGCTGACGTCAACTTCGGGGTGCTGGCAACCTTCGCTGCCGGATGCGTTTGCGGATTGCTATCGTTTTCGCGATTCCTGTCCTGGTTGTTGCATCACTACTACGCGACTACGCTCGCGCTGTTAACCGGATTTCTGGTTGGGTCTCTGGCGGTGGTTTGGCCCTGGAAGCGCGCGTTGACCACGACTGTCGATCGGCACGGCGGGGAACTGGTGTTGCGCAGCGAATTATTGACGCCGTGGGAGTACGGCAACATCATTGGCGACCCCCACTGGGGGGCGGCGCTAGTGATGATGGCCTGTGGTCTGGTATTGG
>JBFJKD010000272.1:0-3158 GCA_041635095.1 Porticoccaceae bacterium | reverse complement strand
CGCACACGCTGTGCAACTGATCGAGACACACCACATCCAGGTGTTCAAGTTCGGCAAGCACGTCGGCTGGCGCGTAATCGAGCAGCTGATCGAGTGGCAAATATTGCACCGTTCCACCCGCATCACCGCAATCGTTGCCGGCAGCTTGCAACAGGTGACTGAGCCCGCTGCCCGAGCCCCCCCATAGATACAGGAACGATGGCTCACCCTCATTCACTCGATGCAGTAAATTCACGGCCTGGGCACGGGCGGAATCGCCCTCGGTCAGAAAATTTGCAAAACGCGCGTCGTCCGGCAGGCCAATGGGCAAAACGAGCTGATTGCTCATAATCTAGCGCGCGGCTCCATGCCAGCGAAATCGATAACTGTTCGGCGTCGGCTGCCCTGAATTCACGGGTTCTGACGGCGTAACCAGCGTCAAGGCAGCATCCCGCTGCAGCGCGGTCAGTAATATCTGCACATCCCCCTCCACGGTGACCGACAGGAACAGCAGGTCGCCCTCGACCCGCGTGACCTGTACGTCGGACACCATTTCCAGGGTTTGCAGTAATGCCAGCGCGTCGGTATAGCGTTGGTAACTATCAATATTTTCCAGAACCAGCGCGGTGTGGGTCTGACCGCCGCCGCCCGCAAAGGCAAAGCGCGGCGCAAAGCGATCCACTGCGGCATCAAGCGCCGCGACCACCAGCTCGTCGAGGCTCTGTGCAGACACGGTTCCCGTTTCGCCAGTACCCGCACCGGCCAATAACCAACCGCCTTCCCATGCGGATGATGTCCGACGATAACGCACCACAAAACCGTACTCTGCTGCATAGCGCCGCGCCGCTGCGTGCACGGCGGCGGCCTCGAAATTCCACGCTTGCTCCGTATTGAGTGTTAGTTGGTCCTGTAAATCAAGCAGCGGCAACTGATAGCTCAGCCCGCGCCGGGTGAAGGCCTGTTCCAGTTGGGCGTACAGATCTGCGTCGCCATCCGCCGCGACAAACTGCAATCCCGCCGGTCGATCAAGCACCACCCACACCGCCCACTCGGGCCGGTTAGCGGGCCAGATTGGCAATTGTTGTTCGCGCAATAACTGATCGACCAGAGGCGCGGCATAGCGGGCAGTCAGCGCATTGTGGGGACTCCCGTGCGCGCCAACCTGTGTGGCGTAGCCAAATTCGAGCATGTAGGATTCGGCTTGAGACAAGGCCGCACGCACCGCCACATTGTTCAGCACCGCCCGCGAACCAGACATCTTAACCAATACGTCCGCGAGCCCCCGACGCACCGCCTTGCGCCGTTCCACCTCGGACTGGGCCGCGATTGGCACCGTGGCCGAATACAGATTCTGCACCACGGCACCCTGGGCAACACTCGCTGCCCACAACAGACTGGCACCAACTGCCAACGTCCAACGCAAGAGTCTAATCTGGTAACTTTTCATGGCGCGATTGTATCAGCTGCGCTCCACCGCACCCATATCCACTCTGACAATCCATTCGGACAATCCACATGTACGATCCGCACTGACAATCTGCACGGGTCGAGCTAAAATACCGCCTTTCCCTCGGATCAGCCTCATGAGCCAACCACCGCCCTCCCTCAGTTACAAAGATGCCGGCGTCGACATCGACGCTGGCAACGCCCTTGTGGACCGTATCAAAGACGTGGCGTTGCGCACCCGGCGACCGGAAGTCATGGCCGGGCTGGGTGGCTTCGGCGCATTGTGCAAGATCCCTGCGGGCTATCGCGAACCCGTCCTGGTGTCGGGCACCGACGGCGTCGGCACCAAGCTGCGCCTGGCAATTGATCTGGGGGAGCTCAGCGGCGTGGGCATCGACCTGGTAGCCATGTGTGTCAATGACCTCGTGGTGAGCGGTGCAGAACCCCTGTTTTTTCTCGATTATTATGCAACCGGCAAGCTGGACGTGGACGCTGCGGTGACGGTGGTAAACGGTATCGGCCGCGGCTGCGAACTGGCAGGTTGCGCACTGGTGGGCGGCGAAACCGCTGAAATGCCCGACATGTACACCGGTAAGGATTTTGACCTGGCTGGATTTTGCGTCGGCGTCGTGGAAGCGGACCAGATCATCGACGGCTCCCGTGTGGCAGTGGGCGACGCGTTAATCGGCCTCGATTCCAGCGGGCCGCACTCCAACGGTTTTTCCCTGATTCGCAAGGTTCTTGAGGTTGCGGGTGCCCGTCCGGAAGAAATTTCCGTGGGGAACGGAACCCTGGCCGAGGCGCTGTTGGCGCCCACGCGTATTTACGTTAAATCCCTGCTCAAGTTGATTGCCAGTTGTCCGGTAAACGCTGTTGCCCACATTACCGGCGGCGGCCTGCTGGAAAATTTGCCCAGAGTACTACCGCCACAAACCAGGGCTGTACTCAACACCAACAGCTGGACGCTGCCACCGGTGTTTGCGTGGCTGCAGCAGGCGGGCAATATTCACACCACCGAGATGTACCGAACGTTTAATTGCGGTATCGGCATGGTGATCTGCGTTCCCGCTTGTGAAGCAGAGCGCGCCATGGAACTGCTGACCGCTGCCGGAGAAACGGCGCGCCTGATCGGCTCGATCGCCAGTGCACAGAACAACGATGCACTCGTGACCTTTAATTGATCAATGCTCTGCCACGCACCTGCCGACCCGATAAAATTACCGCCATGTCTGCTGCGGCACGCCTCGCTGTCCTGATTTCCGGCAACGGCAGCAACCTGCAGGCGTTGATCGACGCCATTACCGCAGGTGAGCTGGACGCCCGTATCGTACTGGTCATCAGTAACGTACCCGATGCGCCGGGATTGACCCGCGCCCGTGCTGCGGGGATTGCCACGCAAGTTATCGACCACAGAAATTATTCCGAACGCATATTGTTCGATGGGGCGCTGGCGGAGGCAATCACTCCATACGCGGTTGATCTGGTGATACTGGCCGGATTTATGCGCATTCTTAGCGCAGGTTTTATTCGCGCTTTTGCCGACCGGCTAATCAATATTCATCCCTCCCTGTTGCCCAACTACCCGGGCCTTGACACCCATCAACAGGCCATCGACAACGGCGACCGGGCGGCCGGTGCAACGGTGCATTTCGTCAGCACCGAACTGGACAGCGGCCCGGCCATTATTCACGCGGCTACCCCTGTCGAAAATTACGATACTGCCAGCTCGCTGG
>JBFJKD010000271.1:0-3202 GCA_041635095.1 Porticoccaceae bacterium | reverse complement strand
CTGATCACCTACGGGAACAGCGTGGGTCACGCGACAGCCTGGACAATTCTATTTAGCGCTCGTTAACAGCGTCTTGTAATTAAACAGGACGGGCATCCGGGTTCGTCAACCCCAACTCCGCAATCATCGTTTCGCGCATCTTGTATTTTTGCACTTTGCCGGTAACGGTCATCGGAAAATCCGCCACCAGACGCACATAGTGCGGCGTTTTAAAGTGCGTAATCTTGTTATGGCAAAAGGATTTTACGTCCGCCTCCGTTAGCGACGCCCCCTCCCGGCATTTGATCCACGCGCACACCTGCTCGCCAAATTTCCGGTCTGGCACACCAATCACCTGTACATCCTGAATATCCGGATGGGTGTAGAGAAACTCTTCCACTTCGCGGGGATAAACATTTTCGCCGCCGCGAATAATCATGTCCTTAATACGCCCGGTGACTTGCACATAGCCGTCTGCATCCATCACACCGATGTCACCAGAATGCAGCCATCCGCCCGCGTCGATGGTTTCTCGGGTTTTTGCCTCATCGTCCCAATAACCGCGCATCACTGCGTAGCCACGCGTACAAATTTCGCCTCTTTCCCCAATTGCCACCACCTGATTGTGTTCGTCTACGATTTTGGTTTCCAGATGTGGGCAAGGTTTGCCCACCGTGGCCACGCGCTTGTCGAGCGGGTCATCGGGTTCAGTGGCGTGACTGACGGGACTCAACTCCGTTTGTCCATAGGCGATAAGAATTTGTTCCATATGCATCTTACCCATTACCTGCTTCATAACTTCCACCGGACAGGGCGCACCCGCCATAATACCGGTACGCAACGAACTCAGATCAAACTCAGCAAAACGCGGATGATCGAGTTCCGCGATAAACATGGTGGGCACACCGTGCAGCGCCGTGCACTGCTCGTCGCTTACCACCTGCAATGTGGTGAGCGGGTCGAACGCTTCGCCAGGAAACACCGCTGCGGCGCCGTGAGTAATACAACCCAGATTGCCGATAACCATGCCAAAGCAGTGGTACAGGGGCACCGGAATACACACTTTGTCCAGCTCAGTAAGGCGCATTACATCGCCGTTGACCTTGCCGTTGTTGAGTACATTGCAATGGGTCAGGGTCGCGCCCTTGGGGTGGCCCGTGGTACCGCTGGTGAACTGAATATTGATTGGATCGTCGGGCAGCAATCCCCGACCGATTTTTTCCATACGCTCCGTTTCGCGGTCACCACCCAGCGCACAGACTGCGTCGAAGTTGTACATACCGGGTGTTTTACCCAATCCCATACGCACCACCATTTCCAGATGGGGTAATTGTTTTGCCCGCAATGCACCCGGCTCGCAATGATCCAGTTCCGGCGCCAGCTCCCGCAACATCCCCAGATAATCGCTGCTTTTAAACAACTGTGCGGAAATTATGGCGCGGCACTGTACCTTATTGAGCGCGTATTCGAGCTCGTACAACCGATAAGCCGGATTAATACACACCAGTATGGCGCCAATTTTTGCGGTGGCTATCTGCGTAAGACACCACTCATAACAGTTCGGTGCCCAAATGCCAACGCGATCACCGGGACTAATACCCAGCGCCAGCAAGCCAGTCGCCAGTCGGTTCACCTGCTGCTGGTATTCCCGGTAAGTCCAGCGCACCTGCTGGTATGGCACCACCAACCCCAGATGGTCAGGAAAACGCTGTACCGTATTGTCAAACAGATTGCCGATCGTCTCGTACACCAGAGGTTCGGAGGCCGCGCCACACATGTAACTTTTTGCCAGTTGCATTGTTCGAATAGTCCTCCAATTTAGGAATGGCACGGACAGTAAGCGCGAAACAACATTCACCAGCGTTTCCTGCACGTAACGTAGTGCAGTTTACTCCGGGGTATTACCACGGGCAACGCGGATCCCCGCACTGGCTAATTCGCTGGCCGTGGCACCAGGTTGTCAATCCGCAGAGACGCCAGAGCACAAGTTGAAGTTAACGTAAACGTAAGCTATATTCCCTGCCCTGAATCAACAGATCCGAAACGCACTTATGTCGGCCGATGGCACCACCTACACGATTAGCGAGCTATCCCGGGAGTTTGGGATCACCACCCGCACCATACGCCACTACGAAGAAATCGGATTGTTTACACCCCAGCGGCGGGGGCAAACGCGCATCTTCAGCAACGCGGATCGCACTAAACTGAAATTGATTCTGCGCGGCAAACGGCTCGGATTGTCGCTACCCGAGAGCCGCGACATTATCAATATGTACGAACCAGGCAAAAACAACACGCAACAACTGTTAACCACCATTGAGACGATTAGCCAGCAACGCCAGCGCCTGCAGCGACAACTGGAGGACCTGAATAAAATGATGGCGGATCTGGACCGTGCGGAAAACGGATGTCGCGCGGAACTCGCAGCCAGTCGCAAACTGCGCGACAAAAAAATCCGTTAGCTTATTGCCAATCTTTAACGATCACTGAGGCCCTTATGAATACCGTTTTTAAAAGCATGAACTTCGATCTTGGCCAGGACGTCGACATGCTGCGCGATAGCGTCTATCAATTCAGCCAAAAAGAACTGGCGCCCCTCGCGGAACAAATAGATCGCGACAATGAATTTCCGATGGACATATGGCGCAAGCTGGGCGACATGGGTTTGCTCGGCATGACCGTGGAGGAAGAATACGGCGGCACCAACATGGGATATCTGGCCCACGTCGTCGCTATGGAAGAAATTTCCCGCGCGTCGGCGTCGATCGGACTGTCCTACGGAGCACACTCCAATCTCTGTGTTAATCAAATCCGCAAAAACGGCACCCCCGAACAGAAACAGAAATACCTGCCCAAACTGTGCTCCGGCGAGCATATCGGCGCACTGGCCATGAGTGAACCCGGCGCCGGCTCCGATGTGGTCAGCATGAAACTACGGGCGGACAAGCAAGGGGATCGTTATATTCTCAACGGCAACAAATTTTGGATCACCAATGGTCCCGATGCCAACACCTATGTTATCTATGCGAAAACCCGCCCGGACGCTGGACCCAAAGGTATTACAGCGTTTATCGTGGAGCGCGACTACCCCGGCTTTAGTCGCGCCCAGAAACTCGACAAACTCGGGATGCGCGGCTCCAGCACTGGCGAGCTGGTGTTCGAGGATTGCGAGGTTCCTGCGGAAAATATTCTCGGGCAGGAAAATGGCGGCGTGAAAGTCCTG
>JBFJKD010000270.1:0-3216 GCA_041635095.1 Porticoccaceae bacterium | reverse complement strand
GCCCTGGCCGATTTCGTCACCGGCACCGCCGCCAGCGTTATCGCCACCGGCCGCGGTTTCTTCGAGTTTTTCAGAGATGTCTTCGCCGCGCTCCAGCGCCGCCAGTAGTTCTTCAAACTGGGAGCCATTCTCGCCGTCGCTGTAGCTGGCCAGCTGGGTAACGCTGTCTTCGGTGAAGAGGAAAGAAGCATCGCGGGGGAGCTCCTTGATATCACCGTTGGCAAGAGTAACCAGCGCCTGGCCACCCTGTACCGCCTCGACGGTGTCGCCCGCGAAGATGGGATCGCCCGGTTGCAGCTCGCGAATTGTGCCATCGGCACCGATTGCGATTACCGAGCCACCACTGGATGCGGTTAGAACAGCAACGACCTTGACGTCCTGTGCTGCTTCAATTTCGGTTCCCTGTTTCGTTTCGTCGTTCATCTCTTGTCCCCCTCTGGGATTACCCGTTCAAACCCGCTACCAGATGGCAGCGGATCCAAGCTGTTGCCTTACAGTTTGGCACCTACCATAAACATAAGATCACCCATGCTATGGAAAATACGGTACTCGTTAAAAATCAGATCGTACTGCGCCGCAATCAACGCGGTTTTGGCGCCGACATTTTCTGTTTCCGTGTTGAGCAGATCCAACAGAGTCCGTCGCCCCAGACCAAACTGGTCGGTGTACGCAGACTTGGTACGGGTCGAGTCATTCACGTGGGCTTCCAGGGATGGCATCTGCTCTTGCAGGGTTTCGTAGGCCACCCAGGCCAACCGCACTTCCTGTTCCACTTGACGGTGGGCGTTGTTGCGAATTTCCTTGGCTTTCTCCATCAGATAGGCAAATTCCTGCTTGCGGGCGGAATCCGCACCGCCGCGATACAGGTTGTAGCGCATGCGCAACATAACCCGCAGGTCGTCCACCTGTTCCTCGATACCGTCGATGTTATCGTTCAGATCCCGCTCCACTTCCACATGAAAGGACGGATAGAAGGGGCTTTTGGTCTGCTCGTAGCGGAAGGTGGTGGCTTCCACATCGGCATTGGCCACCGCCATAATGGGATGGTTGTCAGCGGCCTTGGTCACCGCTTCATCGACGCTACCCGGTAAATATTTGCGGTAGGAACCGGGCTTGTCCAGGGCGCTATCCTGGGGAAACTCCCCGACTACACGCTGGTAATTGATGCGGGCATCCCGCACGTTGGCCGACGCCGACGCCAGATTGGTCTGGGCCAGAGCCAAGCGACCGGAAATTTGATCCAGGTCAGCGCGACTGCCAACGCCCGATTCGGAGCGTTTGCCCATGCGGCCATGCACATCACTGTGAAAAGCCAGGGTGTCCTGTGCCAGTTTCAGAATCGCTTCCTGTTTAAGCACTTCGGTAAACACCCGCACCACTTCCAGAGAGACATCTTCGCCCACGGCGCGGGAGCGTTGCTTGGCGCTCTCTTCCCGGGCCTGCTGGTTGCGGTATTCGTTGGTGGTGTTGAAGCCGTCAAACACTAGCTGGCGAATATTCAGTTGCGCTTCGCGGCGCTCCAGTTCGTTGCGGGTGCGGTTGGGCTTGCCCGGAAAAGTGCGTCCCGTGGGATCGCGCTCCTGGAAGCCAAATCCGGCGATTAAATCCACTGTCGGGTAGTAACCCGCCAGTGCCTGGCGGACCTGGCGATCTCGCGCATCGACTTCGCGCAGCTCGGCCAGCACCTGGGGGTTCGTACTTAACGTAGTGGCAATCACTTCGCGTACGTCAACGGCGCTGGCGGGCGCGGCAATAAACAGGGCGCCCAGTAGTGAAAAAAACGATTTTTTGATGAACCGTGTTTTGATGGACAATGTTTTGATGGACAATGTTTTGATGGACAATGTTTTGATGAACAGTGTTTTGGTGGTTTGTTTGACGCGATTATTGTGCGGCATGGCTAAGCTTTCCTCTTCCTTTTTTTTGCGTTGACTCAGTGTCTACCCAGTTAATGGCCACCGTAAAAAACAATAAAATGATTTAAAACAAATCATTACAGCCGTTTCTTAAAGTGCCCACACAATTCCCTTTCTTACAATCCCTGTACACGTTACGCATCCGTTGGGCTTCTTTGCCCCGCACAATGTGATTTGTAGCACACTATGCCCGTGATTCAATTACCGTTTATTCTGCGAACAGCCCACTTGGTCGGCTGATCGGCTTGCAGTACCGCTTACCCTAAAAAAACAACCGGTTATCACTGTCACCTGTGGTTCGGCACATACAATTACCGCTCGCGAAACGCCAATTGTTTGGTTTTCAGTATCGGTTTCAGAATGTAGTCTAGAACGGTTTTCTTGCCAGTCAAGATGTCGACCTGGACCGTCATGCCGGGAATAATAGGGAGAGGATCCTCGCCTTCCTTGCCGAGACTGCTGCTTTCTGTTTGCAAACGCACCTGATAATAGCTCACCCCCTCTTCGTCCACAATGGTGTCCGGACTGATCAACACCACTTTCGCCCCCAACCCACCGTGTATGGAAAAATCGTAGGCGGTGAATTTGACCGTGGCCTTTTGATTGGGGTGCAGGTAAGCAATATCCGCGGGGCGCACTTTGGCATCCACCAGCAGGGAATCATCAATCGGCACAATTTCCACCAGATCCTCCCCCGGTTGTATCACCCCACCCACGGTTTTCACCTTGATTTGTTTGACCGTACCCCGCACCGGTGAGCGCACAATGGTTCGCGCGACGCGGTCTTTATAGGCCTGGTTGCTCTCCTTGTAACGATCCAGCTCGGAAGTCACCTCATTGAGCTCCTTGCGCGCTTCATTGGCGAAGTTCTGCGCAAAGCCCTCGGCGTTGTTTTGTGCCTCCTGATATTCCGCCTCGAGTTGCGGAATCGCCAGACGTGCCCGATTCAGTTCACCCTTCAGATCGTTAACCTGGCGCTCGAGACGCAATAACTCGACGGCAGAAACGGCGCCCTCCGCCACCAACGGCCGGGTCACGGACAATTCCCTGCTTAATAGCTCGTAGCTATTGGCCAAATTCTGGCGACTGCCCCGCGCGGACGACAACTCCTGCTTTTTTTGTTCGACCTTTTGCCGCAATGCATCGACCCGACTTTGAAATTCGTTGGCGCGCGCACGGAATAATTGCCGCTCACTTTGCGCCAGCGTCTCGTCCATCTCCACATCAATTTTGGCCAGCTCTTCGTCGAAACTGGTGGATTGCGCCTCCGCTCGCAAGCGTGCCGCCTTGGCGGTGAGCT
>JBFJKD010000269.1:0-3219 GCA_041635095.1 Porticoccaceae bacterium | reverse complement strand
GTCGGCGCCGACGATATGATTCTGGATATTGGCCCGACTACCAGTGCCAGACTGGTGGCACTGCTGCGCGGCGCTGGTACCATTATCTGGAACGGTCCGGTCGGCGTATTCGAGTTCGATCAGTTTGGCGGCGGCACGCGCACCCTCGCCACGGCAATTGCCGAAAGCGATGCTTTCTCCATTGCGGGGGGCGGTGATACCCTTGCGGCCATAGACAAATATGGCATTGCCGATAAGGTGTCCTATATTTCCACTGGCGGGGGTGCATTCCTCGAATATGTGGAAGGTAAAACCTTGCCGGCGGTCGCGATGCTGGAGACGCGGGCCAGGGGCTGAACTAATTGCTAACAGGGCGCTTACACACAACTACAGGCTCGGGCTGGCGGCCGTAAACGTCGGCAATCGCGTTAAGGGAATACCACCATGGCTTTAATCAGTCTTCGCCAGTTACTCGATCACGCCGCGGAAAATGGCTACGGGGTGCCTGCGTACAACGTCAACAATCTCGAGCAAATGCGCGCCATTATGGAGGCGGCGGACGAGGCGGACGCGCCGGTAATCGTGCAGGCGTCCGCTGGCGCGCGCAAATACGCCGGCGCACCGTTTTTGCGCCATCTGATCCTTGCTGCAATCGAGGAATTTCCCCATATTCCGGTAGTTATGCACCAGGATCACGGTACCAGCCCCGATGTGTGCCAGCGCTCGATTCAACTGGGCTTTTCGTCGGTGATGATGGATGGGTCCCTTAAGGAGGACGGCAAAACCCCCGCCAGCTACGACTACAACATGGAAGTCACCAAGCGCGCGGTGGCTATGGCTCATGCCTGCGGAGTTTCCGTAGAGGGTGAATTGGGTTGCCTTGGATCCCTGGAAACTGGCCAGGCTGGAGAGGAAGACGGCCTCGGTGCCGAGGGGATGCTGTCCCACGAGCAAATGCTGACCGATCCCGACGAAGCGGCGGATTTCGTTAAAGCCACCGATGTCGATGCCCTGGCCATCGCGATTGGCACCTCCCATGGCGCTTACAAATTCAGTCGCCCACCCACCGGCGATATCCTCGATATTGCACGTATCAAAGCCATCCATGCGCGCATACCGAGCACCCATTTGGTGATGCACGGCTCGTCCTCCGTGCCCCAGGAATGGTTGGCGGTGATCAATGAATTTGGTGGAGAAATTCCCGAAACCTACGGTGTACCGGTAGAAGAAATTGTGGAGGGCATCAAGCATGGTGTGCGCAAGGTCAATATAGACACCGATCTGCGACTGGCTTCCACGGGCGCAATTCGCCGCTATCTCGCGCAAAACCCCGGTGAGTTTGATCCCCGTAAATACTTTGCCGAAGCCACCCGCGCCATGAAAGATATTTGCCGCGCGCGCTATGAGGCATTTGGCACGGCAGGAAATGCCAGCAAAATAAAAGTGATGAGCCTTGAAAAGATGTATCAACGCTATGCAAAAGGCGAGCTCGCGCAGAAAATTAAATAAAATAACAGCGCGAAGTTATGTTGGCTAAACAGCAAGCGGGACAGAGTAACGGAGTGACTTTCGAGCTTGTCTGGGAGGCAGTGACCCCCGAATTAATAGAGGAAGCACGCAGGTTCTGGGTTGAGGAAAATGCCATTCCCAAAGGCCAAGGCGTAGAGGATCGCGCCCGGCAACTGATGGTGATAGCCCGAGACGCTGAGGGTAAGTTAATAGCAGTGACTACTGCGGTGCGGACCCCCATTCCGCGAATGCTCAAAATAAGTTCGTCGTCGCGGGGATCCACAGGGGCTGCGGTCTTGGAAAATCCCATATCGTAGATTAACTCGACAAGTGTTTGGTCGCTAATCCCTGAATTGTTGCTGACCGCAATGACAATTTCGTCCTCAAATTTTGAGGTGTCTATATGCGCATTTTTTTGTTTGCAATGTGGTGATCGTCATCCATTTCGAGGTAAACCGTATAAACACCTAACGTAAAAGTAAGGGGCTGCGCGCTTTTGCGCAGTCCCTCTCGACTGCCGGGTTAGAGCGCATAGGATGACTCCCGCTTAACCAATGGTACTACCGCCTCGAAGAACGCAGGCTCTTCGTAAGGGTGACCAGTAAAGCTAATTTGGTAGTCGATACGGAAAGAGCCAACGCGATCTTCAAGCCTTGGTATGTCTGTCACAGTTGAAGCCCAAAACTGATGAACCGTTGTTTCGATCTCGTAATCACACCAGATTTCGTCGGCGTACCCAATTTCGTCAAATAAAATAGGCTTGCCCGACGGCAGCTTGAGTGTGCATGATAATTTCTTGAGATAAGCTGAAAGACGAAAGGTGGTATTGGTCTTGACCATTAAGTAGCTACGAAGACGCATGGATACACGCCCATCTTTCCGTCGGTAGAGTCGTATCTAGGTATCAGCGAGCCTTAGCATTTATGCGCTCTAACTTAAAGCAGCCAACCTATTAGACGTAATACCATGCGTCAAACGGTTGACCATAATTTCTATGGAATAGAAAATTATCATAATTTCATGATCTTAAGATTTTTTAGTCAATCCTGTAAACCATGAGTATTACTCTACCGATTGCCACTCCCAAATTGCTCGATCAAGTGCGCGGGAAAATTCGTCTTAAGCACGACAGTATCCGCACCGAGCAGGCTTACGTGGATTGGATTAAACGCTTTGTACTGTATTTTGACAAGCGGCATCCCCGGGATTTGGGCGCCGCGGAGATGCAGCAGTTTTTGACACATTTGGCAGTGCACGGAAAAGTCGCGGCCAGCACGCAGAATCAGGCCAGGAGCGCATTGTTGTTTCTGTGAAGTATTGGCCCTGGATATTCCACGGCTGGATAATATTGAAAAAGCCCGTGCGCTCAAATGCTTGCCCGTGGTGTTGACGCGCGATAAGGTTCAGGCCGTATTGACGCGCTTAAGCGGTCGCATTTGCTCGAAGGCGGCTACGACATTCGCACGGTTCAGGAACTGCTCGGGCATTCGAATGTGGCGACAACGATGCTCTACACGCATGTGCTGAACCAGGGCGGGCGCGGGGTGGTGAGCCCGCTCGATGTTTAAGTGCCCCTTCCAACCTCCCGCGCGAGTGGAGGAGGGAGATGCCGATGGCGGCGGTGATGTCGGCGACCGGGTGTGCTGCACAGTGGTGTGCAGCATATAAAGTACTGGAGGGCTAGGACACAGGCGCCACGGGTCGTTACGGTCATCGGTGAGCGTGTTATAT
>JBFJKD010000268.1:0-3239 GCA_041635095.1 Porticoccaceae bacterium | reverse complement strand
GGCCGTTGTTTCTCCAGGTTGCCCAGCGTTGCCTGACAGTTATGCCAGAGCTGCGGTTCGTACTACCCGCCGCCAGTCCCGAACGGCGACGTCAGATTGATGCCCAGTTGCAGGGGGTTAAGTTACCGAGTCAGGTCGTTGATGGGCAGTCCCATTTGGCTATGGAGGCCGCTGATGCGGTGCTGCTGGCATCCGGTACCACCGCACTCGAGGCCATGCTGTTGAAGAAACCGATGGTGGTTAGCTACAAAACCGGGTGGTTAAGTCACGCCATTTTATCGCGCATGTTAAAAGTACCCTACGTATCGTTGCCGAATCTACTGGCGGGCCGAGCGCTGGTGCCCGAGTTGTTGCAAGATCAGGCCACGGTGGCAGGCGTCACTGAACAGGTGTTGCAATGCCTGCGCGACGATGGGCAACGTGTAACTTTGGCGGAGGAGTTCGACAAACTCCACCGTCAATTGCGCTGCAATGGTAGCGCGGTTGCGGCTGAATCTCTGGTTGCACTGATAGAGAGCCGGGCATGACCATCCTGCGCTACAGCGGTCGGTTGTTAGCCGGTGTAGACGAGGTGGGGCGCGGTCCTCTGGCTGGGGATGTGGTGGCCGCGGCGGTTATACTCGATGCCAGCAAGCCGGTGCAGGGCCTGGCGGATTCCAAGAAGCTGTCGGAAAAAAAACGCGAAGAGCTGTATCGCGCTATCGTGGACCGGGCCCTGTGCTGGCACGTGGGGCGCGCATCGGTGGCGGAAATAGATAGCCTGAATATTCTACAGGCATCTCTGCTGGCCATGCGGCGCGCGGTGGAGGGGTTAAAAATAACGCCGGAGTTTGTGGCGGTGGACGGTAATCGATTGCCGACTTGGTCGTATGCGGCGCAGGCGATTATTGGTGGCGACGCACGGGTGCCGGTGATCGGCGCGGCGTCGATTATCGCCAAAGTGACCCGTGATCGTGAAATGACCACACTCGCGGACAGGTATCCCGGTTATGGATTTGCCGTTCACAAGGGTTACGGCACCCCGCACCATCTGACGGCGTTGCGCAAACTTGGCCCCTGCCCGGCACACCGCCATTCTTTTCGACCAGTCCGGGAACTGATAACTGGGCAAAATAACCGCTAATGGGGCGACAAGCGCATTGATCTTGTAGCTTTTCTACAGCAAAATCCCTGTCATTAATTTGCCACAAAGCCAGATCATTAAAGCGCACGAAAATAATCAGAGGGCGAGATGCTGTTTGCAGAAATAACAGGTTGGGGAAAGTGTTTGCCCCCCGGGCGATTGACCAACGCGCAGCTCACTAGCCTGATGGATACGTCCGAAGAGTGGATTGTGGCGCGCACGGGGATTCATGAGCGACGTATCAGCCACGTCAAAAATTTTGAATTGGCCTACGTGGCAGCGACGCGCGCGCTGGCGGCAGCCGATATTGGCGCCGAGTCGGTGGATATGATTATTTATGGAACCACCACGCCGGACGAGACGGTGCCAAATACCGCGTCGATGCTGCTCAACAGATTGGGCGCGAAAAATGCCTCTGCCTGTGATGTCAATGCCGCCTGCACCGGCTTCGTCTACAGTTTCAATATGGCCTCCGCCATGATTCGCTCCGGGGCCATTCAAACCGCCCTGGTGATCGGTTCGGAGCGGTTGAGTTTGCTGATGGACTGGTCCAAGCGCGAATCCGCGATTTTGTTCGGCGATGGCGCTGGCGCCATTGTGCTGCAGGCGTCGAACAACGAGTGCGGACTGGTTACGGGTAAATTGGGGTGCGTGCCGGACACTCGGGAGCTGCTGGCCATTCCGGATTTTGGGCTGGACGCAATCGCCAAATTTGAACCCCTGGAAATGGTGCTTGATTTTCATGGTCGCGAGGTGTTCAAGAATGCGGTCAAGGGCATGAGTGATGCCTGTCAGGAGGTGTTGAGTAAAGCTGGATTAGCGCTTGGCGACGTGGATTTGATCATTCCCCACCAGGCCAATCTGCGGATTATCGAAGCGCTCATGAGCCGACTCAATGTGTCCATGGACAAGGTGGTGGTAACCCTCGATTTTTACGCCAATACCTCCACCAGTAGTATCCCCATCGCGTTGTGCGAGGCGTTGGAGGCGGGTCGGGTAAAACCGGGCATGCA
The DNA here is from genome assembly GCA_041635095.1 of Porticoccaceae bacterium. Classification (GTDB taxonomy): domain Bacteria; phylum Pseudomonadota; class Gammaproteobacteria; order Pseudomonadales; family Porticoccaceae; genus JBFJKD01. The sequence goes on along the minus strand of JBFJKD010000268.1, from coordinate 1,103 downwards.
CATTTTGATCGCGGCGTTTGGTGCTGGTTTGACCTGGGGTGCGACGCTCATCAAGTGGGGCGCAAGAACCACTCCTTTGGCCACGGTTGAAGTTGACTTGCCCCCGGCGCAACAGTCGGCTTTGCAGATGTGTCAGCATCTGATCGATTTGAGGCACAAACCCAAGCGAGACGTCTAGAGCGCGGCGATATGAGCGCAACTATTTCCGGCCCACCGATCAACCCCGGCTTCGTGCACCTGCGGTTGCACAGCGAATACTCGATTGTCGATGGCATCGTGCGGGTCAAACCACTGGTTGAGCGAGTGGTCGAGCTGGCTATGCCAGCTGTTGCGATCACCGATGCCTGCAACTTTTTTACCCTGGTCAAGTTTTACAAGGCTGCCCAGGCGGCGGGAATTAAACCCCTGTGTGGTGCCGACTTTTTCCTCGCCAGCGACGAGCCGGATGGGGCGCCCAGCCAGTTGACGCTGCTGGTACAGAACCAGACCGGGTACCACAATCTGACGCGCCTGATCTCCAGGGCCTATCAGGAGGGGCAGGAGCAGGGTCGTCCGTTCCTGCGCCGCGCGTGGTTGGCCGACATGTCTGCCGGGCTGATTGCGCTGTCGGGTGCCAGAGAAGGGGATATAGGCCAGGCGTTGCTTGGCGGCAAACTGTCGCTGGCCAGCGCTTTGCTGACCGAATGGATGCGTATTTTTCCCGACCGCTTTTATGTGGAAATACAACGCACCGGGCGCGAGGGAGAAGAAAATTATGTGCACGCCGCAGTAGCGCTGGCTATCCGTCACGACTGTCCGGTGGTCGCTACTAACGACGTGCGATTTCTACGCGCGCAGGAGTTTGAGGCCCACGAGGCGCGAGTGTGTATTGGCGAAGGGCGCACGCTCAATGATCCGCGCCGCGAAAAGCGCTATAGCGACCAGCAATTTTTGCGCTCCCCCGAGGAGATGGCGGCGTTGTTTGCCGATATTCCCGAGGCGCTCGCCAACACCGTTGAAATTGCCAGGCGCTGCAATCTCGAACTGACACTGGGCGAGCCGCAACTGCCGGAATACCCCGTGCCGCAAGGTATGACCACTGAAGCATATTTTCGCAGCGTTGC
>JBFJKD010000267.1:0-3254 GCA_041635095.1 Porticoccaceae bacterium | reverse complement strand
GCCAGCCAGCCGCGATTGACCAGTAGCCATTGGTCGCTAGCCGCAACTTTAAACAGGGAAACGGCTTCGTAGCCCGGTTGCCCATGGCGCACTCGATTGTCGAGCAGCACCGTGCGTTCATTGTCGAAATGTCCCACTACACGCACCGCTAAAAACTGATTGTCTGCGTCCGCAGAAATGCTCGCGAAAGGCTGCGGGCCGTTGGCTTCCCGTTGCTGCTGAAGATCCAGCAACAGGCGTTTTTCGTCAGCACGTTGTAACTGCCAAAAGCCGAGGGCCACTGTCAGCGGCAGAAATAATCCGGCAAACAACAACAGCTTCCAGTGCCAGTGCCAACGCAACGTTGGGATCGGGGTTTGCTGCCTGTCCAATGCCATTTGTGGTTAAATCACCCTTGGAAAATGCGGAGAAAATACATGTTGCTGAAATTCATCATCGTAGTGTTGTTTATCGGGGTATTAGTCAGCCTTAGCAGCGGGCTCTATTTTCTGATGAAAGATGTTGGCAATCCGCGCAAACGTACACTTTACGCGCTGGGAATTCGCGCTGCGCTGGCAACTGCACTACTCGCGAGCATCATTTACGGCTTCTATTCGGGCAAATTGTCGAGCACCGCCCCGTGGGATCGACAACTACATCCGCAGCAGGTTGCTCCCCCGACATCTCAATAACTACCCATTAACTCCTTTCGCGAACAAAAACGGCCAGGGATCCCCGGCCGTTTGTTACATCCGGCTAAGGCCGTCGCTATCAGCTGAGGACGTACACGAAAATAAACAGTCCGAGCCATACCACGTCGACGAAATGCCAGTACCAGGAAGCGGCCTCAAAACCAAACTGATCGTCGGATTTAAAGTGTCCCTTAAACCCCCTGAGCAACTGAATGAACAGCATAAAGGTACCCATGGTCACGTGAAAACCGTGGAACCCGGTCAACATAAAAAATGTTGTACCGTAAATGCCCGACTCCAGTGTAAGCCCCATCTCGGCGTAGGCGTGGTGGTACTCCATGTATTGCAGCACCAGAAATCCAGCGCCCAGAGCGACGGTAATTCCCAGCCACAAATTAAATTTGGCCCGGTTATTGTTTTTCATTGCGGTATGCGCAACGTGTACAGTCCAGCTCGAGGTCAGCAGCACAACCGTATTCCACAGCGGCAGCCAGGAAAGGAGTGAGCCCCATCCCGGAAAACCCATATCATGCTTGGGGCCTACAAATTGCGCCCCGCCCGCTACCTGATCCGGGTTTGTCATCACCGGCCAAGTTGCTTCAAAACCAGGCCACAGCAGGGTATTAGTAAGCACACCTTTGCCTTCGCCACCCAACCACGGCACCACCAAGGTACGGATATAGAGCAACGAACCAAAAAAAACAGCGAAAAACATCACCTCGGAGAAGATAAACCAGCTCATACCCCAGACATAGGAGCGCTTGAGTTGCGCGCCTACCAAACCCTCCATATTCTCTGCGATAACGGTGCTGAACCAAAAATACATAACCACCGCAATGCCCAGTAACCCGGCAAGTAAAAACGCCGCCGTGCCGCCATTCATCAGGGTCCCGGCACCGAGGGCCATCAGCCCCAGGCTGGCCGCCATGGCCACCGGCATTCTGCTTTGTTCCGGTATGTAGTAGTCGCTCTGTGTTGCCATGGTTTTTCTCCGTTCTGTCCGCGCCCGGGGGCAGGGAACCTTTCTATCAATTCTGTCTATTGGCGGCCTGGGTGCCCATTTGTGTGAACGGGATCAGTTCACCTGGGCAACCGAATGCGCCACCCGTTCGGTAATATCAAACAATGTGTAGGAGAGGGTAATGGTGGTCACGCTCTCCGGCAACTCGGGATCAATAAAAAATACCAGCGGCATATTGGCCTCTTCGCCGGCCAGCAACGGTTGCTGGTTAAAGCAAAAGCACTCCGTTTTATGTAGATACTGGGCGGCATTATTGGGCGTAACATTCGGTACAGCCTGCGCCACCATATCCCGCGACGTCGGGTTGCGGGCATAAAATTTAACCGCCCGGGATTCCCCGGGGTGCACCCTTACGCTGTACTCCTGCGGGGCAAACTCCCACGGCATACTGCCATTATTGGTGGCCACAAATTGCACCAATACGCTGCGCTCAGTATCCACGGCCGCAACCGCCTGGTCCTCGTAGCGTCCGGCGGTTTTACCACCGATACCGGTTATTTCGCAAAACACATCGTACAGGGGCGGCATAACAAACACCGCGAAGGCAAACATCACTACACCACCCAGCACCAGCCACAACGATGTTTTGCGTACCGGACTGCCCGCCATATTCGCGTCTCCCAGAACCTCGAACCGTCTACTTCACTTCCGGCGGCGTGCTAAAGGTGTGGTAGGGCGCCGGTGTGGGCAATGTCCACTCCAGCCCGTCCGCGCCTTCCCAGGTTTTCGGCTCGCTCACCGCACGACCATTACGTATGGCTTGCACCACGATAAACAGGAACAACAGTTGGGAAGCGCCGTAAATAAACGCGCCAATACTCGACACCATATTCCAGTCGGCAAATTGCAACGCGTAATCCGCATAACGACGCGGCATCCCCGCAAGGCCGAGAAAATGCTGCGGAAAGAACGTGATGTTAAAGCCGACAAACGAGATCCAGAACTGGGTTTTGCCCAGGGTCTCGTTGTACATCCGGCCGCACCACTTGGGCAGCCAGTAGTACACCGCACCGGTCGCAGCAAACACCGCACCGGCCACCATTACGTAGTGAAAGTGGGCGACCACAAAGTAGCTGTCGTGGTACTGAATATCCGCCGGGGCGATAGCCAGCATCAACCCGGTAAATCCACCCAGGGTGAACAGCACCACCACCGCCAACGCGAACAACATCGGCGTTTCAAAGGTGAGCGAGCCCCGGAACATGGTGGTGATCCAGTTGAACACTTTCACGCCGGTGGGCACGGCAATCAGCAGCGTGGCATACATAAAGTACAGCTCACCCGCCAGTGGCATACCCACGGTAAACATGTGGTGCGCCCACACGATGAACGATAGGAAGGCGATGGCTGCCGTGGCGTACACCATGGACGAGTAGCCGAATAAAGGCTTGCGGCTAAAGGTTGGTATAATCTGCGAGATTACGCCAAATGCCGGCAGAATAATGATGTATACCTCCGGGTGTCCGAAGAACCAGAAGACGTGCTGGAACAGAACCGGATCGCCACCACCAGCGGCATCAAAAAAGCTGGTGCCAAAATTGATATCCATCAACATCATGGTG
>JBFJKD010000266.1:0-3256 GCA_041635095.1 Porticoccaceae bacterium | reverse complement strand
CGAGTTCGGCGATCAGCATACCAAACTGAGTACCCCAGTCGCCCATGTGATTTTGACGAATCACCCGTTGTCCCAGGTATTCGAGTACGCGGGTCACCGCGTCGCCGATGATGGTGCTGCGCAGATGACCGACGTGCATTTCTTTGGCAAGATTCGGTGATGAATAGTCCACCACCACGGTTTGCACCGGCTGTGCGCTGGTGATGCCCAGCCGTTGGTCGCGCGCCACGGCGTCGAGTGCTGTGGACAGAAAGCGGTGGGAGAGGCGGATGTTAATAAATCCTGGGCCGGCGATGTTTAGTTCATCGGCGACGCTGCCTAGATCGAGATTATCGATAACCGACTGGGCCAGCTCCCGTGGGTTAACGCCCAGTTTTTTGGCGGCTCCCAGTACGCCGTTCGCCTGAAAGTCCCCAAATTCTGGTCGTGTACTCGGGGTGATCTGGGGCAAACAGTCAACCGGGATCCCCGCGGCGGTCATCGCCGAGCCTACGTGTTGATTCAGCAAATCGCGTATACGCATGGATGGGGCAACCTGAGTGAGTGGCGGTTAGTTGAGCGAGCTAATCAACACGGACTAATCAACAAGAGTCAAGAGCAGGGATTTTAGTGGCCAGCCCGCGGAATGCAACCGTCCAGGGCGAAGTTCCGCCACAGTTCGTGTCTGAGTCGCCGCGTACGGCGTGCCACGGTCCCAGGTCGGTGGTCACTTTAAACGTTTCTGGAAGAAGGAGTCGACCGATGTGTATAATGACAAACCTGTTAACGGCACCGATCTGCACGACGATTGACGGTGCCGCAGTCCAAAATCTGGAAGTGACAGAGGAGACACTGTTTTGAGCGAACCATCCATACTGCAACAAGGCCTGGATCTGATGATTTACGGTATGGGAACCGTGTTCTTGTTTCTGCTGGTTGTAGTGACGGCGGTCGCGGCCATGTCGCGCGCTGTCCAGCGCTACCTTCCCCACCAGGAAATTGTGACGTCCAGTAAGATATCCCCTGTTCAGGCGGCGGCCAGTCCGCAGGTGGTGAGGGCCATTCAGGCCGCGCTGGATCAGCACCGGCAGCGCAAATAGACAGTGTTGTTTGACGGTTGCCCGCCAATCGCTTGTCGAGCCGGAACTAAAGAGCGCTATTGAGCAACAGATCCGCTTTATCAAAACCCATAACGAAGAGTTAATTTGTATGGCTGTCGAGAAAAAACCGCTGGGAATTACCGAACTCGTATTGCGCGATGCCCATCAATCCCTGTTAGCCACACGTCTGCGTCTGGACGATATGCTGCCCATCGCCGAGCAGCTGGATAAAATCGGTTACTGGTCAATGGAGTCCTGGGGGGGCGCCACGTTTGACGCCTGTATTCGCTATCTTGGTGAAGACCCCTGGGATCGCATTCGCCAACTCAAAAAAGCCATGCCCAATACCCCGCAGCAGATGCTGTTTCGCGGGCAGAATATTTTGGGCTACCGCCACTATGCGGACGACGTGGTGACCAAATTTGTGGAACGGGCTGCAATCAACGGCATCGACGTTTTTCGCGTGTTCGACGCCATGAACGACATGCGCAATCTGCGCACCGCGTTGAATGCGGTCAAAAATGTTGGCAAGCACGCCCAGGGTACGATTTCCTATACCGTGAGTCCGGTGCACACGTTACAACTATGGGTGGATTTGGGGCGTCAACTGGAGGACATGGGTGCCGACTCCATATGCATCAAGGATATGGCGGGTCTGTTGACACCCTATGTCGGCTATGAACTGGTAAAGCAGCTTAAAGCGGCCGTGGCTATCCCCATTCATATTCAATGTCATGCCACCACCGGCTTGTCCACCGCCACCTATTTGAAGTGTATTGAAGCCGGTATCGACAACGTCGACGCCGCAATTTCGTCCATGTCCATGACCTACGGACACTCCGCTACAGAGGCGGTGGTGGCCATTTTGCAGGGCACGGATCGGGACACGGGTCTCGACATCGTGGTGCTGGAGGAGATCGCCGCGTATTTTCGCGAAGTGCGCAAAAAGTACGCGCAATTTGAAGGTTCACTGAAAGGCGTGGATTCGCGAATTCTGGTGGCGCAGGTGCCGGGCGGTATGTTGACCAATATGGAAAGTCAGTTACGCGAACAGGGTGCCGAAAATCGATTCGACGAAGTGTTGGCGGAAATTCCGCGGGTGCGCGCTGACCTTGGTTTTATTCCCCTGGTGACACCTACTTCGCAGATAGTCGGTACGCAAGCGGTGTTGAACGTGGTCACCGGCGGACGCTACAAAAGTATTTCGAAGGAAACCGCTGGCGTGCTCAAAGGTGAATATGGCGCTACCCCTGCGCCGGTCAATGCCGAATTGCAGGCCAGCGTGCTGGCGGGTGCACAACCGATAACCTGTCGGCCGGCGGATTTGCTGGACGACGAGATAGACAAACTGTCCGCCGAACTGGCAGCACTGGCCAGTAAAGAAGGCGTGACACTCACCGAGGGCGAGGGACGCGTCGACGATCTTTTAACCTATGCATTGTTCCCGCAAGTTGGCTTTAAATTTCTGGCTAATCGTAACGACCCAGGTGTTTTCGAGCCGGCACCCACAGGCGCCGAAAGTGGCGTTGTCACAACTTCCGGTGAAGCCGTGTACACGGTCGCGGTAGAGGGTAAACAGTACACTGTGACGGTGAACGAGGGTGGGGATATCAATGGTATCGTCCCGGTCGGGGCGGTAACGGCGGGGGCGGGCAGTGAATCGATAGCGGCGCCCCTGGCTGGAATTATCTTCAAATTACTGGTTGCACCGGGGCAGGCGGTAGCCGAAGGAGAAAATTTGCTTATTCTTGAAGCCATGAAAATGGAAACCGCCATTAGCGCGCCGCGGGCTGGGGTGGTTGCCGAAATTCGAGTCAAGGTCGGGGACAACGTACTGGTGGGGGATGCCCTGGTGACGCTGGCCTGAGTCGGAGTAGTCAATGAATCAATTGTATAGTCTGTGGCAGTCTTCCGGGCTCGCGTTAATAGAGCCCGGCATGCTGGTGATGATGGCTGTTGGTTTGACGCTGTTGTATCTGGCGATTCATAAGGGTTTTGAACCATTACTGCTGGTGCCCATTGGCTTTGGCACTATTCTCGTCAATATTCCCGGTGCAGGCATGGAAGCGGCGCCGGTATACGATGCCCTCGGCCATCTCGAAACGCCCGGTGGCATCCTGTATTACATTTACCACGTCGGTATCGAAACCGGAATTTTCCCGCTGGTGATTTTCATG
>JBFJKD010000265.1:0-3270 GCA_041635095.1 Porticoccaceae bacterium | reverse complement strand
GCCCTGGTTATCAACGAGATTTTTAACCACCGTTGAGCTAACCGGGGAGTGATACCGGTAATATGCAGGTCACGAGAGCCATTAAATTTCAGTCAATCTCGATTGGCGAGGAAGTAATACTGAAACCACAGGCAATGGAACATTTCTTGATGTCCGTCGAACGCAGAGCTTTCGCTATCGCCAGAGCTGCGGTGGGCAACCGCGACGACGCGCTGGATATCGTTCAGGACACGATGCTGCAACTGACACATCGTTACAGCGATCGTGCTCTGGACGAATGGAAAATGTTGTTTTATCGCATCCTTCACAACAAGATAAACGATGTTTTCCGGTACCGGAAGATGCAAAAGAAATTCCTCGGGTGGCTGCCAGGCAGCCGTACCCGAGAAGCGGAAAACGACTTATCGGACCCTTTTGATAGCGTCGCGGGGCCCGAAATCGAGAACCCGGAGACCCATATGGTTCGCGGGCAACGAATTACCACGCTATATAGAGCTATAGCAGCGCTTCCAAAGCGGCAGCGCGAAGCGTTCGTACTACGCTGCTGGGAGGGAGCTTCTACTGCCGAGACAGCGCGCATCATGCAATGTACCGAGGGCAGTGTAAAAACCCATTATTCAAGAGCATTAGCCAATTTACGCGATCAATTGGAGGATCGTAGTCATGAGTGACTTTGAAAAAGGTATTCAGTCTGAACTACAAAATAGCGAGCTGCATCTGCGTCAGGACGTTTGCGAAGAACTGCAAACGATGCGACGCGCAGCTCTGGCGACTCCAGAGCCATGGTGGCGGTTGCGACGTATCGTTTGGCCCACCACAGGAATGGCTTTGGCGTCATTGATTGCGGTAGTATTGATTCTAAATACCGATCCAGCGCGCAATAGCGAACAACCGGCGGTTAAGGAAAAATATTCCGATAACTTTGACCTGTATGAAAATCTGGATTTTTATTATTGGCTGGCTAACGGTGAAAATGATATCAGAGGCTAGATTGAAGATGCGGCTCGGCAGGCACCTGTTGCTAATCTGTGCGCTGATTGCGTCCAGCCACGCATACGCCAAAATGCACAGCGGTGACCGTGATTTAAATTCTGATTCCTCGGAGCAAACTGAATACCCGATATCCGGACGTTACGTGTGGCCTACACTCTCGGACACGCCTTCGGCCAGAGTATTGCTATTGGCAGAGCATGAAAACGCTGGCAAAACGCGCGAGAAAGATTGGGATGATCTGAGCGATAAGCAACAAAAACGCATTCAAAAAAGACGTAAAGAGTTTGATGCTCTGCCCCCTGAAGAAAAAGAACGTATTCGCTCGGCGCGGGAAAAATATCGGCAATTGCCAGATAAACGTCGCGAGGAGCTGCGTAAGAAATGGCGAGATATGACCCCGGAAGAGCGCGCCAGGTATCGACACCTTAACAAGAACGACTAGGCTTGTGTTCTGGGCAGACGCCCGAAAAAAAACCGGCCATATGGGCCGGTTTTATGCTGGGTTCTGGATATGCTTACAGCTTACAGTTGTGCTTCAAGTTCCGGTAACGCCTTGAACAGATCCGCTACCAGCCCGTAATCCGCCACCTGAAAAATCGGCGCATCTTCGTCCTTGTTGATCGCAACGATTACTTTCGAATCCTTCATACCGGCTAAATGTTGAATGGCCCCGGATATACCGACTGCTATGTACAGATCTGGCGCAACGATTTTACCGGTCTGACCGACCTGCATTTCGTTAGGCACAAAACCGGCGTCAACCGCTGCACGGGATGCACCCACCGCAGCACCAAGTTTGTCGGCGATACGGTACAACATGTCGAAGTTATCGCCATTTTGCATACCGCGCCCACCGGAGATAACGACACTTGCAGCGGTCAGTTCGGGGCGATCCGATTTGGCGACTTCTTCGCCATTAAATTCGGATAGTTCAGAGTTATGCGCGCTGGTGACGCCTTCTATCGCAGCAGAACCTCCATCCGCAGCAGCACCATCAAAGGCGGTAGCACGAACGGTCATCAGTTTGATGCCATCACTGCTTTGCACCGTAGCAATGATGTTGCCGGCATAGATTGGACGCTGGAATGTATCGTCACTTACAACACCGCTAATCTCAGAGATCATCTGCACATCGAGTAGGGCGCTGGCGCGCGGCAAATAATTTTTCCCATTAGTGGTGGCTGGCGCCAATATGTGGGTGTAATTGGTTGCAATTTCAGCAATCAGCGGGGCGATGTTTTCCGCCAACTGATGGCCATAAACCGCATTGTCAGCTACCAGTACTTTACGAACCCCACTAATTTTAGCGGCGGCGGCAGCGGCGTCGCCACAGCCCTCCCCCGCGACCAGAATATCGATATCACTGCCAATTTGCTGCGCTGCAGTGACCGCGTTCAAGGTCGCCCCTTTGACGGAGCTATTGTCGTGTTCAGCAATGACGAGAATACTCATGAGATCACCTTGGCTTCGTTTTTAAGCTTGTCTACCAGTTCTGCCACATCTGCCACTTTAATACCCGCCTTACGCTCCGCCGGTGGCTCGACCTTAACCAGCTTCACCCGCGTGGATACGTCGACCGCTAACTCCTCGGGCGTCGTGGTATCAATCTGTTTTTTCTTTGCTTTCATGATGTTCGGTAAAGACGCGTAGCGTGGTTCGTTGAGGCGCAAGTCAACGGTAACCACTGCCGGCAATTTGATGGTCACAGTTTGTAAGCCTGCGTCAACTTCCCTGATGACCTTCGCGTTGGCATTGTCAATGGTGATTTCCGAGGCAAAGGTCGCCTGACCAAATCCGGTTAACGCCGCCAGCATTTGCCCGGTTTGATTGTTGTCGCCGTCGATCGCCTGCTTGCCCAGCAGCACCAGGTCAGGCATTTCGTTATCGCAAACCGCCTTCAGGCACTTGGCAATTGCCAGGGGCTCAAGTTCGGTCGCTGTTTGAATCAAAATACCGCGGTCAGCACCCAATGCCAGGGAAGTGCGAATCTGTTCCTGGGAGGTTTGTGGACCGATGGAAACAACGACAATTTCGGTTGCTATGCCTTTCTCTCTAAGCCGCACGGCCTCTTCCACCGCGATTTCGCAGAATGGATTGATAGCCATTTTAACGTTGGCCAGATCTGGCCCGGTGCCATCTGATTTTGGACGAACTTTGACGTTGTAATCGACAACGCGCTTTACAGCAACAAGTATCTTCATGGATTACCTTTGCTAAGTTATTGAAAAATATTGGTTTACGTAGAATGCACAGAAACCAGGCATGGATCACCCTGTT
>JBFJKD010000264.1:0-3297 GCA_041635095.1 Porticoccaceae bacterium | reverse complement strand
GGGTCGGTGGTTCAAGTCCACCCGTAGCTACCATATTCTTCAAAGTGTTACGTGTGGGTAGCCCTTTTTGTTTCTCTCCAAACCATTGTACTGATTCGGTGTACTGATTCGGTCGCTCGGATTACTACCGCTAACCCTTTGCAGTGACGGGCAAATTCATATAGTTACGCACGAGCGGTTGCAGTGGAACCATGGATTTTTGCCAGGGTTTTTAATCAAACCAACAATTAAAAATCCGAAGCTGCCCGGTTTTCCGATACTTCATCGTGTGGCACCAGCACATACCGCCAGGGCTTACCGCCGTTGGCCTGTAAATAATCGCTGGCGTTTTTGCAGTATTCCCTGGCCGCTGCTCCCTTGGCCTGCACAATAGGGTCCTCCATCTCGTTGCGGGCCTTGGTTTCCACCATCAGAACTTCGTTAGCCAACTCAGCCACAAAGTCAGGCTGATAGTTACGGTGCTCCACGCCATCCTTGTAGACAATCTGGAACTGGCCGCTGGCCGGTTTGAACCACTTGCTGGCATCTCTGTCCAGAATCACCGCAAAGCGGCGCTCGGTGTCGGAATCAAACTTCTGCAAGGGGTATAAACATTTGCTAAACGCCCCAAACAGCATCTGCTTGATTTTGCCCAGTTCCGCCACGGTATCCCGGTAATTATGAATCGCTTGGTCCACAGCTTTGGTGTAGGCCGCTTCTTTGAGCGGTGTAAACCCGCCACTGACTTTCACCTCGTAGCCACTGGCTTTTTCCCAGTAATGTTCCGCCATCTGCGCGTGGATATTGTCAGCCAGCAGTTTTCCGTAGCCAAAAAAGATATTGTGCAGCTCGTCTTCCGAGTAGGTGTTTACCTCGCTGAAATAAGCCACGGCTTGACCGGCCAGCGAATAAATCAACTCGGCGTGTTCGTCATAGCTGATGTCGTCCTTATCCACCAGATGTTCGACGATATAGTCTTCCAGCCGCCGGTATTTTTTATTGGGTGTGGATGAAATGGAAATCTGTTGATTGGTTTGCAGGCTCTGGCTGATTAGCTCCCGGTTGCTCGGTTGCAAATTGAGGTGAGTCAGCTCCAGTGTAAACGGGTGGTAGCCATAGCTGATCTCCCCCACCGGCTGCACCACAATGCGCGGTATATCGATGGTCTGGCCTACCATTAGCGCCGTGGTCTTTGCCACTACCGCCGCGACATCGGTCTGCTCTATCTCTGCCAGCAGGGATTGTTGTTCGCCGGTCAGTTGCTCCTGCACTGCCTGAGTGATAGCAATCTGAATATCTGCGTCAAGTAACTGCCTGGCGGTCGCTGCTTGCTGTGGTTTATGTTGATAGGATTGTATGACTTGCCAGGTGATTTCGGCGACCTGTCGTTCGCGGTCACTGCCAAAGGTCAGTTTTTCGCCCTTGCCGGGGTATTCCCCTGAAGTCGATTCCGCTATTGATTCTCCACCCCCTAAAACCGTTTCCAGGTGGGATTTCACCACCACGGCTTCCCTGGGCACATCATCGCCCTGCGCATCCAGAATTAACTGTTTCAGGCGCAACGGGTTTTGCGGGTTATTGGCTTCATCGACAATCTCCTGAAAGCGGTCGTGGGCGACAATGCTTAATCGGTCCACCGCCTCCACGCCGGTGCGCTTGCCGTAGGGCAGGCGCAAACCCCGGCCAATGGATTGCTCGATCAATGTGCGGGCATTGGCCGCCCGCAAGGGCACAATGGTGTAGAGGTTGGTGACATCCCAGCCCTCCTTGAGCATATTCACGTGGATAACAATTTCCGTGGGTTCGTCAAAGCTCTCCACGGCCAGCAACCTTTCCACCATCTCTTCTTCCGCCGCGCCACTTCGGCTGCTATCCACCTGAATCACTTTGCCCTTGTAACGACCGTCGAATAACTGGTTTTCCAGCAATTCCAGCAGTTGGGCGGCATGGGTTGTGTCCCGCGCAATCACCAGCATAAAGGGCTTTACGGTTTGTACTCCTTGTTGCCTGGCATAGGTGAATAGCTCTACCTTGGTGGCCTCGTGCAGGCGAATACCGTCCTCCAGCTTGATACGCTCAAGCTGTTCGGCACTGTACTGGCTGGCGTTGAAGTTGCGCTGGGTCACCACGGCGGGTTCCTTCACAAAGCCATCGTCCATGGCCCGGGCCAGGGGGTAATCCACCACCACATTTTTGAAGGGCACAGGCCCACGATTGCTTTCTGTGAAGGGCGTAGCGGTCAGTTCCAGCCCCATTAACGGATTCAATTCATTGAGCGAGCGCACCCCGGCGCTGGCGCGGTAGCGATGGGATTCATCCATCAACATCACCAGATCGGGCAAGTTGGCCAGGTAATTAAAATAGCTATCGCCAATGGTTTCCCGCAGCCGCTTGATACGCGGCGCTTTGCCACCGCGCACTTCGGAATTGATTTTGGCGATATTGAAAATATTGATAGTCACCGGCGAGAGAATATCCCCCGTGCCTGCACTCTCGTAATTATCGCCGGTCACCACCTGCGGCGGATACGCTGCAAACTCGGCAATGCCCTTGAACACATACTTGGGGCTATTGGGGGTAAAGTCGCCAATCAGCTTGTTGTAAATGGTCAGGTTGGGCGCCAGCACAAAAAAGTTTTTAATGCCGTGAGCCAAATGCAGGTAAGTAATAAATGCACCCATCAGACGGGTTTTACCCACGCCGGTGGCCAACGCAAAACACAGCGACGGGAACTCCCGCTCGAAATCAGTGAGTGTAGGAAATTCTGCCGAAATTGTTTTTTGCAGGCTCTCCAGCTCCCGCTCTTTTTTCAGCATACCGGGCGCAGCATCCAGCGCAGTGGCCAGTGCGCGGAGCGATTCCTCCTGTGGGGCGCACAGGCTAAGGCGGCCAGTGATGGCGTTGAGGATGCGGTTATCCATAATCAATTGTCATTCGTGTCGGGTTTATAGGCGGCGTGATTTTCAACCACCTCGTTGTTATCGGCAAAAGTAATATGCCGGATTTTTCCGTTCTCCCGGACCACCAAATCTGTACCTGTTTGCATGGCGAGTTTTCTGGCTCGCTCTGCCGCCCGCACAAGAGCAGGAAGCGCCCTGGCCAGTAAGGGGTTTTTAGCCTGCTCAATGGGTTTACTGTTCATCATTCTCGTTCCTCGTTGCCTATTTCCTCGTTCCCGCTCCTGCGTGGGAATGCCTATCACCATCTTTTTTCTCGTTCCCACGCTCCTGCGTGGGAATGCCTATCACCATCTTTTTTCTCGTTCCCACGCTCCTGCGTGGGAATGCCTATCACCATCTTCGACAAACCTTTCTCGTT
>JBFJKD010000263.1:0-3298 GCA_041635095.1 Porticoccaceae bacterium | reverse complement strand
GCCGCCACGCGGATAAGTGATTAAATACCAGGACGCTGGGTCAGGTCAGTCTCAACTTTCAGCTTGAGGCCAAGGCCATGAACCAGCTTGGTGAAGCTGGATAGCTTGGGGTTGCCGCTGGCGGAGAGCATTTTGTACATGCTCTCACGGCCCAGATGGGAACGCTGGGCCAAGCCGCTGAGACCGTCTTCCTGCGCCTCGGCGATATTGCGCAACGCCATCAGGATAACGGCAGCGTCTCCGTCGTCCAGTGCTTCGCTTAAGTATTCTGCGGCGATGTCAGAATCGCGCAGGTGTTCGTTATGTGTCGCTCTTACATTACGCGCCATGTTGATGCCTCCGTTTGTGATCTTTCAAGTAATCTTTGGCCTTCTTGATGTCCTTCGATTGGGTGGACTTATCACCACCACACAACAACAGGAAGACCTGTTGCCCTTCCTTGCCGTAATACACCCGATAACCGGGGCCGTAGTGAATGCGAAGCTCGCTCAAGCCTTCGCCTATCGGCTCCACATCACGGAACAGGCCCAACTCCATTTTGTCCACTTGCATGATGATCTCGACCTTGGCTCGGGTATCCCGTAGGCCGCGCAGTCAGTCTGCGTAAGGGCTTTTGCCCTGCTCGTCGGTGTATTCGTTGATGGTGTTTAGCATGCCAGGCATAACCCTTGTTGTACCCTAAAAGATACCAGCAGCAATCAGATATTGTCTTTCGCTTCTTCCGTGGCGTCCGGCTCACCTTCCCAGGCCTGTTTCCTGGTGCATGGTCGGGTGGGTCATTTTGTGGAGAAGACATTGTGCGGGTGGGGTTCGATGGCAAAGCCGAAATTGAGGGGTTCAGATGCGCGGCCAGTGGCTAGAGCAGATCGGATTCAGCATTGATGAGCCGATTGCTGTCAGGGCGATGGAAGGATGCGACGCCATTACAACCATGTTCGGCCGCATAGTTCGCTCAACTATTTACCACCAGCAGTCTTTGCTAATCGAGCAGTTGAGAATGAATAAATCTCATCCAAAGACTGATATTAACTTAGGGGGAAAGGTCAGCGGCGGGTAGGAAGAAGTTCGTCATGAAGCGGCGGTCATTCAGGACTGGATTGCGGCCTGATGTTTGCGAATCGACAGTAGTCGCGGGGTGGAGTTCGATCTGGTCGTGCCTTTCATGCCTTTGCGAGTCGGTAAACTCTCAATAATCCAGGCTCATGAAAACAGGTTCATGCGGTGGGGCTCTGGCTCGAGCTTTTGAGGACGGTGGATTAAATATCGTACTTTTCCCTGAATCGTTTTATCTCTTCCCTGACGTCCGGCGTAATGTTTCCGGTATGGGCGCGATCAAACACCTCACGCATTACTTTGCGCTCTTCATCGTCGATGACACCATCCCTCAGCGCCAGGCGGGTAATCATGCCAAGTTCCTTTTCGCATATGGTGTCATCGTCGGCGAACGCTACCAGAAAAGAATAGTTCATAATGTCTCTAGCCGCTGAATCATTTGTCACACTCTTACTCCAGATTACTATCGCTTGTTAATTAGGCGAACCAATAGCCGACAATAATAACTTGGTGTTTCAAAAGTGTGACAACTATTCTTTCCCATATAATAAAATCCGCAGTTAATAGGATCAGAGTTATTGATTTCCAGCTATTCGGTACTTTTCTGAGTTCCTGTGGTGTAGGGATGCTGCGGCCATCGCTGGCGCTGGTGTTGTTGCCATTGGCGTTGTAGCTGAACACATAAAAAAACGGGGCAAAAGCCCCGTTTCAATTTTTGCTGCAAGACCCTTATTCCACGCTCGACTCCTGCGGCGCATCCGCAACGGGAGCTGGTTCGGGTTTCGCTTCGGTTGACACTTTGGGGGCCAAACCACCCTCTTCGACGGACACGTCTTTCATGGACAGTTTAATACGCCCACGGGCGTCCACGTCCATTACCTTGACTTTGATTTTCTGTCCTTCGCTGATGTAGTCGGTCACCTTGTTGACGCGCTCCTGAGCGATCTGCGAAATGTGTACCAGACCGTCGGTGCCGGGCATGATGGTGACAAATGCGCCGAAGTCGACGATACGGGCCACGGTGCCGTCGTATATTTTGCCGACTTCCGCTTCGGCGGTGATTTCCTGAATACGGAATACCGCTTTGGCCAGACCTTCCCGGTCGTCGCTGTAGATGCGAATGGAGCCGTCATCTTCGATATCGATGGTGGCGCCAGTTTCTTCGGTGAGGGCGCGAATGGTCGCACCGCCCTTACCGATCACGTCGCGGATTTTGTCCGGGTCAATTTTCAGGGTGTGGTAACGGGGAGCGCTTTCGGCGATTTCCGGGCGACCCTGCGCCAGCACCTTGTTCATTTCACCGAGGATATGCAAACGCGCCTGAAGCGCCTGACCGAGGGCAATCTCCATAATTTCTTCGGTAATGCCTTCAATTTTAATATCCATTTGCAACGCGGTAATACCCTGGGCGGTGCCCGCCACTTTGAAATCCATGTCGCCGAGGTGATCTTCGTCGCCGAGAATATCGGTGAGGACAGCAAAGCCTTCCGCTTCCTTGACCAGACCCATGGCGATACCCGCTACCGGCGCTTTAAGGGCGACGCCCGCATCCATCAACGCCAGGCTGGTGCCGCACACGGATGCCATGGAGCTGGAACCGTTGGACTCGGTAATTTCCGATACCACCCGCAGGGTGTAGGGAAAATCGTCCGGGTTAGGCAATACCGCGGCAATGCCGCGGCGCGCCAAACGGCCGTGACCGGTTTCGCGACGGCTGGTAAAGCCCACGCGGCCACACTCACCCACCGAATAGGGAGGGAAGTTGTAGTGCAGCATAAACGGATCTTTGCGGCTGCCTTCGAGGGCGTCAATCAACTGTGAGTCGCGCAGCGAACCGAGGGTGGCAACCACGATGGCCTGGGTTTCGCCACGGGTAAACAGGGCCGAGCCGTGGGTTTTGGGTAATACGCCCACTTCGACGGCAATCGAACGCACGGTTTTGGCGTCGCGACCGTCGATGCGGGGTTCGCCGCGAATAATACGGCCGCGCACCAGTTTCTTTTCAAGCTTTTTGAACGCGTCGCGCACGTCGTCTTCGCTGACGTCGCCACCGGCCACCGCCAACTCCTGTATCGCAGTGACGCGCAGTTCGGCCAGGCGCGTGGTTCGCGCCTGTTTGTCGGTAATGCTGTAGGCTGCTTCCACGCCGGCGCCGACACTCGCCTTGAGCGCATCCACCAGGGCTGCATTAGTCGCCGCTGGCTGCCAATCCCAGCGCGGTTTGCCGGCATCGCGCACCAGCTCG
>JBFJKD010000262.1:0-3302 GCA_041635095.1 Porticoccaceae bacterium | reverse complement strand
GGCGGCTTACGACTTGGTTCAAGCGCTGGATGACGGCGACGTACCACTGACAGATACGTTCAGCTACAAAGCCAATGACGGTGGGATTGATTCTTCGGCGGTAAACCTCACCATAAGCATCTTTGGTACCAACGATGCGCCAACAATCGCTATTACAGATGGTGCGCATACCGTATACGAAGCAGGATTGTCACTGGGTTCCAAGGTCGGACCAACGACGAAGGAGGTCTCGGGTACTTTCACACTGACGGATACGGATGGACTTGATGATCTGGTCTCGGTGAAAGTAAATACCGGCACTTTCACAATGTTGCAATTGGGAGCAGCTACTGCACTAGCTCCATTGCTGGTGGGCGATACGGCCGCTGGTGCCCTATACATCACTAACTACGATGCTGGAACAGGTGTGGTGAGTTACAAGTATCTACTCGACACTGCAATCACCGACGTGCCGGACGAAACGGAGCAGGATACGTTTAGCGTGAGCGTGTCGGACGACGGTACGACGTTCTCGTCACCCGCGACGATCACGGTGACCATTGTGGACGATCTGCCGGTTCAAATTATCCCCGATGACCTCTATGTTGAAAATAAAGGTGTTGTTGGCACGAGCGACCAGTTGATTTCCAATCTTAACTTTATCGCAGGTGCTGACGGCGTAGGTTCCGTGAAATTCAACAGCGCCGATATCGATG
This sequence comes from Porticoccaceae bacterium, assembly GCA_041635095.1. Lineage (GTDB taxonomy): Bacteria > Pseudomonadota > Gammaproteobacteria > Pseudomonadales > Porticoccaceae > JBFJKD01. The sequence goes on along the minus strand of JBFJKD010000262.1, from coordinate 2,607 downwards.
CGGGGGCAGCGGTAGTGCCGCTGGTTGCGGGCGCAACCACGTCATCTACCATAGCCAAAGATGCGGCTGGCAATGAATTATCCATAGCTGGCGTAGCTGGGCTGAAACTGTATCTGTATCTCAGTACAGACGGTACGACGTTAACTGCGTCCGTCGGCACCACGGCTGGCGGTACGGTGGGTTACATTGTCACGCTTAACGGATCAGGTGGCACTTACACCTTTAATCCGGAAGCGGTTATATCTAATGGTACCGAAGTGACGGCAACTAGTCTAAGCAGCGTGGGTGGCGGCAATTTGGAAGCTAAAGTGTTGTCCAATCTTGGCGGTACACAAGAGGATGTTTTACTGACAACCAAAGCTGGGCTTACCGTCAACACCAATGCAAATACGATCGGGATTGGCCAAGGCAATAGCCTGGGTACTACCGATGGCATCCGTTTCGATTTTGTTAACGGTAATGTTACAGGTTCCGGCTCTAATGCAGTATATACGCCCAATGGTACCCACAATCTGACGACCCAATTCAGGCAGCAGGTTACCATTAACGGTGGAAGTTCAGACCATGCCGACTTTACGATTAAGGCTATTTTGGCGGATGCCGATCTGATTTACTATGGCGATTCGGCAGGCGAAACGCCCATCATTATTACCTCGGTGGTCGTCTACAGCGGAACGTTGGCCCAGGTACAGGCCGGAACAGCCAGCATCGTAACAAGTGGTATTACGTTGACATACAATCCCGACGGAAGCGTTAATATTGTTGGTCTGAAGGATGGCTGGACTTACGAGATTCAGACCACTAGTAGTTTCAGCGCACTGCAAATTGACTCGTTAAGTACCACTAGTACCTATAAGCTCGGTGCCTTTTCCTATGGCGCGGCGAGTGATGGGTTGCCGATTGATCTGAACTACAACATTATCGGCACGGACGGTGATGGCGATACGGTAGCGGGTACGGTTGATGTCTCCCTTTATCCGGATGGGCTGTCTTCCACGGGCGCCAACCTGACCGGTACTTCGGGCGCGGATATTCTGCTGGGCACGAATGGCAACGACACCCTTAATGGCGCTGGTGGCGCGGATATTCTGGCAGGCAATGCGGGCAATGACACGCTAATTGGTGGTCAGGGCAGCGACCAGATGTCAGGCGGTTCCGGGGCGGATATCTTTAAGTGGCTGGCAGGTGATGCGGCAGGCAGCCCGATAGATACCATTACTGACTTTAATACTGGTCAGGGGGATGTGCTGGATCTTAAAGCACTGTTGGTCGATGAAACCGATACGGCGCTGGATCTTACCAGTTTCCTGACTTTCAGTCTGGTAGGTGGTGACACGCATATTGCGGTGGATACCAATGGTTCGGTTACCGGCGGTGATACGCAGACCATCGTACTGCAAGGGATGGATCTGGTAACCGGTGGCGGATCGCAGGCGGACATTATCCAAACCCTGCTGACGGGTAATAATCTGCTAACCGATGTGGTGTAAGGACGCGTTCTAGGTCGCTGGCACAGGACTTGATCTGGTAAAAAATTCGCCGCCTTCGGGCGGCGTTTTTTATTGTGCTTAAAAATATTGTTGGTTAGTCCATCGATAAAGTTGTGCATCGCATTCGAGCGGGGTTGAGGGTCGCTACGGTGTGGTTAGCGGGGCGGGCGGTATCTCCTGTTGCATGCGCTGCATGAGTTTCTGCCACAGCCCCAGTTGTTGCGCGTCCCCGGAAGGCACCTGCTCGTTGCGGGAGCGAGCCAGCCACAGTGTGTTGCCGTTAAAGCTGTACACGGGAATTAAATCCTGGCGCTGCCCGGCGGGCAAAATTTGTGGATTAATATTGTCCAGAATCAGCGGTTCCCCGGCCGGGGTGGTGTAGTAGGCGAGCACCATATGGGGCTGGTCCAGGGTCAGGGCCTTGACGTAGGTAATGCGCATTTTTTCCGTGTCAATACCCATGCGGTCGAGGGTCACGTATTTGGCGATGGAAAAGTCCTCGCAGTCCCCGGCATCTTTAATTAAAAACTCCAGGGGCGTGGCCCAGTAATCGCTCTGCTGCCAGACTTCTTCGTCGGTAACAAATTTCGCGTCGTTAAAAAAGTTGTTGGCCAGTAGCAGGCGGGCGTGGTCGTCCTGGGTTTTGCCCTGTTCAATCAGCTGGAACCAGTAGCGCACCCGCGCGGCGGCGACGGGGCCGTGCTGCGCCTCCACCTGGCTAATCAGTTGAGAGTAGGGCTCGTCAGGTACGGGGGCGGGCGGCGCTGTGGGTGGCCCACCAGCGCAGCCAGTCAGGAGCAGGGCAAGGGCGAGTAATGTCGCGGGTAAACGCTGGATGATGGTGCGTGTGGCAATCCGGGCCATAACGGGCTCCTGCTGGCGTTTCTTTTTTAGTGGTGCCGACTACGGGGAAGTCTTACCGATACCGTCGAAGTTGTACAGGCGGCTATTAAGTAGATGGAGGTCTGCGCGATGGTGGGCGCGGGTGTGGGCCGCTGGCTAGCGGGAGCGTGGCGTGCGCTACATTAGTTCTTTCGCCATTTTGGCTGTTAGATCGCGCCACAGGCCAAGCTGCCCAGAGTTACCGACTTTAAGTTGTTCGTTACGTGAGCGGGCG
>JBFJKD010000261.1:0-3307 GCA_041635095.1 Porticoccaceae bacterium | reverse complement strand
GTGGATCGGGATTCCACGCGCGCCAAACAGGCGATGAGCTCCCTTGCCGAACAGGTCAATAGCGGCGCGCCCTGTATTTTGGTGGGCACCCAAATTCTCGCCAAGGGCCACCACTTTCCGGGCGTTACTCTGGTGGCTATTCTGGATGCGGACAGCGGGCTGTTTAGCGCGGATTTTCGCGCGACGGAGCGCATGGGACAGCTGATTATTCAGGTTGCGGGGCGCGCCGGGCGCGGCGACCGACCGGGCACAGTGATCCTGCAAAGTCATCACTGCGAACATCCCTTGATTGCCGCGCTGACGCAAAGTGGCTATCCCGCTTTCGCGGCGATGCTGATGGCGCAGCGCAGTGCCGCCAAACTTCCGCCGCTGCGCAACATGGCGCTACTGCGCGCCGAGGCTCACCAACCCGAGGACGCGTTAAATTTATTGCACGTGTGTCGTCGCTATTGCGAGCAGCAGTTACCAGCTGGAGAGTCACGACAGTACAGCGGACCCTGGCCAGCACCACTGGAAAAACAGCGCGGCCGCTACCGCTTTCAATTTGTCATCGGCAACGACGACCGCGGCGAATTACAACGCTTGCTAACCGGGTTGGCCACCCACTTGGAACAACAACCCGGCGCGCGCAAAGCGCGCTGGTCCGTCGACGTCGATCCACAGGATATGTTGTAGAACAAATACGTGCCCGGCGCTGCAAACGAAGACTTCGTGGACGCGCGGTCCCGGACTTCGGCGGACAGTTGGCTGGCGATCTCGAACGCCAGCGCATACAATGCTCGCAGAGAATGCCCGCAGAGAATGCCCGCACCGTCTGATAACGAGCAGGACATGCCCCGAGACTACGCCAAACCCGTGCAAAAACCAACGCGAGTACGTCACAATATGCGCCCCCGATCGAATCCTAAAACCGCCCCCGGATGGCTGTGGCTAGTGGCCGGCATCGCTATTGGTGTGGTCGCCACAACACTGTTTAACACCCGCGAACTGCCGGAGGGCATGACGCCGGGCGCGCTCCTTTCCAGCACCCGCGATGCGGCACAGGACGATCAAAAACCGCGTTTTGATTTTTATACCCTGCTGCGGGACTCCGAAGTCATTGTCCCCGAAGTGGCCGCGACACAACAACCGGCATTGCCGACTGCCGAGGAGTATGTATTTTTATTGCAAACCGGTTCGTTCAAACAACTTGCCGATGCGGACAGCCTGCGCGCGCAATTATTGATGTTGAATCTCACGGCTACTGTGGAGGCGGCCAATACGCGCCCTGGCGAAACCTGGTATCGAGTGCTGGTGGGGCCGTTTGATTCCAACACTAACCTGGCTGGTGCGCGCACCATTCTTGCGGAAAATCGTATCGACAGCCTGCTGCTCAAGCGTCTGAAATAACGCCAGCGATTCAGGATTTTTCGTAGCGAAATGCCACTCTGCGGGTTACCCCGGTAAATAACTGGTAGGCAATAGTGTCCGCCCAGTCGGCCAGCTCCCAGGCTGGCAGACCCTCGCCCCACAACACCACTTCGTCACCCACCTGCGCGGTCGGGCTATTCGTCAGATCGACGGAAATCAAATCCATGGAAACGCGGCCTACCAGCGGCACGTGCCGACCGTTCACCAGTACTGGCGTGCCGCTCGGCGCGTGGCGCGGATACCCATCGGCGTAGCCGATCGCCACCGTACCGATAATGGAGGGACGTTCTGCCGCCCAGATATGAGCGTAGCCTACCGATTCCCCAACCGGGACGTCGCGAATTGCGACTACTCGGGATTTGAGTGTCATCACCGGCAGCAGACGATCTGCAACCGGGTGTTCCTCGGCGAACGGGCTGGCCCCGTACAACATAATTCCCGGCCGCACCCAGTCGGCGCGGGAAACTGTCATGGAAATCAACGCCGCAGAGTTAGCCAGACTGATCTCCCCCTTGAGACCGAGGACGGTGCTGTAAAAAAGATCGACCTGCTGTTTGTTAAATTTGTCCGTGGGAGTATCCGCACTCGCAAAATGGCTGAGCAGACGAATCGTGCTGACATTTTTTGAGGTATTCAGGCGTAAATATTGTGCGGCAAATTTTGCCGGGCTAAGCCCCAGTCGATGCATGCCGGTGTCGAGTTTTAACCACACTTTCAGTGGCGAAGGTAAACGGGTTTTCAGCAGGCTCTCCACCTGCTGTTCGCTATGCACTACGATTTCAAAATGATGAGACGAAATTTCGCTGAGTTCCGCGTCCGCAAAAAATCCGGACAGCAGGACAATCGGTTGACGCACACCGGTTTTACGCAGCGTCAGCGCCTCTTCGAGACTGGCCACCCCAAACGCATCGGCTTCCGGTATGGATGCCGCCAGAATCGGTGCGCCGTGACCGTACCCGTTGGCCTTGACCACCGCCATAACCCGAGCCGACCCGGCATAGCGCTTGGCCACCAGAAAATTACTGCGGAAATTCCCCACGTTGATTACGGCTTCGGCGGGACGGGTCATGGTGTCTATCCACAGGCTAGTGCAAAAAGGCAGTTGCAAAAAGGCAAGCGCAAAATATATTGGCAGGGTACAGGGAGCGGCGCAAGCGCAGTGTGACACGCCGCGCTATTTTGCATCGTCGCAGGTAAGCGTTATAGTGCGCGCCGTTATATATTTATTTCACTGCTACGGCGCGTATTCGGGAGACAGCGATGGCTGGCGATTGGGCGAAATTCAATTGGGAAGACCCTTTTTTAATCAACGAACAGCTGACCGATGAAGAGCGCCTGATCGCAGTCACCACCCACCAGTATGCCCAGGAAAAACTACTGCCGCGTGTGCAGCAGGCGTTTCGCGACGAACATACGGACCGCGATATTTTTCGCGAAATGGGTGCGCTGGGATTACTCGGCCCAACCCTGCACGGTTATGGCTGTTCCGCCACCAATTATGTGAGCTACGGTTTGATTGCCCGGGAAATCGAACGGGTGGATTCCGGTTATCGCTCTATGATGAGCGTGCAGTCGAGCCTGGTGATGTACCCGATTTACACCTACGGCACGGAACAACAACGAGAAAAATATTTACCCCTTCTGGCAAGTGGCGAATGGGTCGGTTGTTTCGGACTGACCGAACCGGATCACGGCTCCGATCCGGGAGATCGCTCCCGACTCCTGCATATTTTCTAGACACGCCAAGACGTCGCCCTCTCGGGCGCCGAGCTCTTCCGCGATCGCCGCGTAGGGCCTAGGCGTGAGCGGGAACGCGTGCTGGTAGGAATCCACGATCCGGCGCGCCAAGGCGCCGAATTCGTGACCTGAATCTGCCGGCGTCTCGATCATGGGACCG
>JBFJKD010000260.1:0-3325 GCA_041635095.1 Porticoccaceae bacterium | reverse complement strand
TAACAATTTTTCATTTATACCAACTCCAACCGCCCCCGCTCAGGTCAACCCAACCGTTTGTCCTTAAACCCATACCACGCAAGTACGGCGGCTAACAAACACAACAGCGTCGCCAGGTTAAACACCAGGGTGGCGCCCGAATCCCAGAGTACCCCCGCCAGATAGGAACCCGCCGCCCCGCCGACGCCGAAACTCACGGCGCCGTACAATGCCTGACCACTGCCCTGGGTGTCGGCTTTGAACAGCCGTCGGATGGTGTCGATGGCAGCAGCATGAAAAGTGCCAAAGCTAAACGCATGCAGACACTGCGCGGCTATCAGTAACCACAACCAGTCGGCGCCGTTGCCAATCGCGGCCCAGCGCAGCGCCGCCAGTAACAGGCTGGCGATTAAAATGGCGCGCACGCCGAACGCTACTAACAAGCGGTGCATAAAGATAAAGATAATGACTTCCGCGACGACGCCTATCGACCACAGCAGTCCGATGGTGGAGCGGCTATAGCCCAACGCTTCCATGTAAATACTGAAAAAGCTGTAATAGGCGCCGTGGGCCATTTGCATCAGCACTCCAGTGGCGAGAAAGGCCAGCACGGCGGGCTGCCGGGTGGCCTGCCACAGGGTTTGCGGGTGGGACTCGTGATTTTTTTGCGGCGGTTGCGGAATGGACAGGCTACTGAAGAAAATTCCGGCCAGCAGGCTCAGGCCAACCAACGGAAAGATGCCGATACCCCACTGTTCAAAACTGTAACCGGCGCAGATTACGGCGATAATAAAACCCACAGAACCCCACACCCGCAGGCGGCTGTAGCGCTCGGGAAAATCCGCGAGGAAATCCAGGGTCACCACTTCCTGCTGGGGCAGTACGGCGTTCCAGAAAAAACTGTAGCCGGTAATCACCAGCAACAGCCACCAGAAGCTGCTGCCGAACACGACGCCGAGAAAACAGATCAGTCCCAGCAGCGATCCGAGACGAATAATTTCCAGCCGCCGACCGGTGACATCCGCCAGCCAGCTCCACAGGTTGGGTGCGACAATTTTGGTGGCCATGGGCACGGCCAGTAGCAGTCCAATTTGATCCGGCGAAAAGCCTTCGCCCTGCAAATATAACGGCCAGTAGGGATATAGCGCCCCGAGCAGGGCAAAGTAGAAGAAGTAGAAGCCGGACAACCGCCAATAGGGAACCGGTGGCCGTGGCAGCGGAGAACGTGGCACCCGCGGTGCCGGGGCTGTCAGCGGGCGGTGCGGCTCATTCAATTACCCGGTGACCTCGGGGGGAATGGGGGTCAGACCGGAATTTACACCGCTGTTTTGCGCCCGGTGGCGCAGGGCGTGATCCATCAATACCAGGGCCAGCATGGCTTCGGCGATGGGTGTGGCCCGTATGCCCACGCAGGGATCGTGGCGGCCAGCGGTGGCCACTTCCACGGCGTTGCCGCTGGTGTCGATGGACTGCCCCGGAATACGAATGCTGGAGGTTGGTTTGAGGGCCATGCTGGCGACGATGGTCTGGCCGCTGGAAATACCCCCCAGCACCCCACCGGCGTTGTTGGACAAAAAGCCCGCGGGCGTCATGGCGTCCCGATGTTCGCTGCCTTTTTTGGTCACGCAGGCAAAACCGTCACCGATTTCCACCCCCTTGACGGCGTTGATACCCATCAGCGCGCTGGCGATATCCGCATCCAGGCGGTTAAACACCGGCTCGCCCCAGCCCGGCGGCACCCCTTCGGCCACCACCATTATTTTGGCGCCGATGGAATTACCTTCCTTGCTTAACTGCTGCATAAAGGCTTCCATCTCCGGCACTTTGTCCGGGTCGGGGCAGAAAAACGGATTGTTGCCCACTTCCCTCCAGTCGACGCGCTCGATGACGATCGGCCCCAGCTGACTCAAGTAGCCGCGCACCTCGACACCGAAATGCTCGCGCAGGTATTTTTTGGCGATTCCACCGGCCGCCACGCGCATGGTGGTTTCCCGTGCGGACGCTCGCCCACCGCCACGATAGTCCCGCGCCCCGTATTTCTGGAAATAGGTGTAGTCGGCGTGGTCCGGGCGAAACACATCCTTGATTGCGCTGTAATCTTTGGAACGCTGGTCGGTGTTTTCAATCAGCAGGCCGATGGGCGTGCCGGTGGTTTTCCCTTCGAATACGCCGGACAGAATTTTGACCTGGTCGTCCTCGCGGCGCTGGGTGGTGTACCGTGACTGACCGGGCTTGCGGCGATCTAGATCGTGCTGCAGGTCGGCCTCGCTTAATGCCAGACCGGAGGGGCAACCATCCACCACGCAACCCAGCGCCGGACCGTGGCTTTCGCCAAAGCTGGTGACCGTAAATAGTTTTCCGAAGGTATTGCCGGACACTGGTTATTCTCCTCTGCTCACTGTTGCTAGCGTCCCCGGTGATGTGCGTATTATACGGCGCGGGAACCCTGAGTTCAGGCCTTTTTATGGTTTGCTCTGTATGGTTTGATCTGTGCCGCAGACCTGCAACGGGTTCTTAGAATCAGCTCCGACAACCAGCCCCGGCAATCAACTCCGATAATCAACCGCTACAGCCCGCTGCCTACCAACTGGGCGCGGGTGATGGCAAATACCCCGTGGCCACCGCGTTCAAATTCCAGCCAGGTAAACGGCACCTGTGAATAAGCCTGCTGCAATGCGGGCCAACTGTTACCCACCTCCACGATTAGCACGCCCTCTTCGCTCAGGTAGCGGGTCGCGTCCTGCAACAGACGCCGGGTAAAATCCAGCCCGTCGTCGCCGGACGCCAGGGCCAGCACCGGTTCGCGATGAAACTCCACGGGTAGCCCGGCCATATCCTCGGCATTCACGTAGGGCGGATTGGCCACGATCAAATCGTAACTGCCGCTCAGGTTGGCAAACAGATCGGACTCAAACACCGCGACCCGGCCCTGTAAACCGTGTTTTGCCACGTTGGCGCGGGCGACATCCAGCGCATCCGCCGATATATCGCTGAGATCCACCTGCGCCTCCGGAAAATACCAGGCGCAGGCAATGCCGATACAACCACTGCCGGTACACATATCCAGAATGCGTTGCGGCACACCGCTAAGCCAGGGATGGAAACCCTGCTCGATCAACTCGCCAATGGGAGAACGCGGAATCAACACCCGCTCATCCACTGCAAATTCCAGCCCGGCAAACCACGCCGTACCGGTCAGGTAAGGCGCCGGTTGTGGATCGTTGACGCGCTGTAAGAGCAGCGTAATCACCGCTTTCTTTTCGTCTTCGGTGAGCCGCGCATCCAGTACCCTGGCGTCGCTGTCGAGGGGTAAATGCAAAGCGTGCATCACCAGCATCACCGCTTC
>JBFJKD010000259.1:0-3348 GCA_041635095.1 Porticoccaceae bacterium | reverse complement strand
TATATCAACGCTTGCCACCAGCTGGATAAGGAATTTGCGCGGGTACTTGCCTTTTTGCAAACCAATGATCGCCTTGCTAACACCATCGTAATTATCACTGGTGACCATGGTGAAGAATTTATGGAAAATGGTCGTTGGGGACACAATTCCACATTCGTGCAACAACAAATTCGTGTACCACTGATTCTCGCGGGCGCCGGCATTAAACCCGGTGTACTTGATCGCATGACCAGTCACGACGACCTGATCCCAACCCTGTTGCCCCTGTTGGGTGTAACAAATCCAGCCAGTGACTATGGGTTTGGGCAGAATATGCAAGCGCAAGACTTTAATCGTCGCTACAGTGTGGTTTCCGATTGGCACGGTCCGGTGCTGATCACGCCGACCGCGAAGTTTATCCTCGCCAAAAATCTTGTATCAAATGGCTCTTCTGTGACCAACCTGAACGACAAATCCCTGGCGGACGATGCTGTTTCGTCAAAAAACCGGAAAACACTGGGGTTATTTATGGGAGAGTATTCGCGATATTTACAGCGGTACTGATACGAAATTATTTACGGATTAGCGTATTGGCGGCAGGTGGTGGTACGGCGGTGGTACCAAGATGGCCTTGAGCGGGGCGGCTATCGCCATTAACTAACAGTTGCTAAATATCAGCGCTGTCACACATCTGCATTCAAATGCCTGCGTGAACAGCGCGTTCCGCATCCCGTTGAAACTCCGCATTGGATTTGATATCCTGCCTGAAGGGCAGCGCCAGCTGATAGCCAAGTCGATCTGATACTTCGTCATCCAGCACATTGATACCGTAACGAATGGCGTTAACGTCTGCGTATGTAAACGTCCCGAACAGTCGGTCCCAGATAGACAGAATTCCCCCGTAATTACTGTCCGTCCAGGGCAGTTCGTTGTGGTGGTGGAATATGTGCATATCCGGCGTAACAAATACCCAGCTTAACCATTGGTCCAGTATTTTGGGAAGCCGGAGGTTGGCGTGTATAAAGTAGGTGAACGGGATGGTGATAAACCGATACAGCAGATAGAAAGCTAACGGCAGGCCAAGCACCGCAATCGCCAGCAGGGCGAAAATTTCGCGAAACAGATAGTCGCCGGGATGGTGACGGGTGCCCGTAGTAACGTCCACTTTATTATCCGAGTGGTGCACCAAATGCAGCCTCCACATCCAACGCACTTTGTGCAGCAATACATGCACGCAGTATTGCGCCACAAAATCCAGTACCAGTAACGCAATAATCAGTTCCGCCCACAGGGGCAACTGTAACCAGTGCAACAAGCCGATTTGATGTTGCGCGCTCCAGTCGATCAGCCCGACCACCGAAGTGGCAAATGCCAGGCCGATGATTATCGTCGTCAACAACAGCGCCAGATTGGTTCTGGCGTGAATCCACCAGCTATCGTAGCGTAATTTGAACAGTGGCCAGCCACGTTCCGCGCCCCAGGCGACACCTAGACACAGCAGCACAAATGCGATCCGCGACCAGGCGGGCAGTTGCGAGAGGTACGTCAGAAAATTTAGCAGAAAATTATCGTCCACAACGTTACCTTTAAGCCCGTAATTCACTGGTGGCAGGTTTTACTGTGTACAAAATCTACGCTTTTCCAGCGGCATGTCAACCACTCTGAAGAGGGTGTCGGGTAATTGCACGTCAAAAAAAACGGATAGGGCGTTAGCGCTATCCGCTGTATGGCATCCGTTCTATGAGTAGAGCTGATTGCTCGGCCGTCAGGCAATAAAATCGAGCACCAGTTGTGTGGTTTCCTCAAACTTCTCTATTTGCGGAATGTGCCCGCAATTATCGTAAATTTTGAGTTTGCTGTCCTTGATGCCTTTGGCAAACAGCTCGGCATAGCCAACCGGTACCAACACATCGTTTTTGCCCCACACCAGCAGGGTGGGCGTGACGATGCGATGTATACGTTTGGCAAGCCCGTGTTCTGCAAACGGCCACAGGAACTTGCCGGAACAACCCAGCGCCCACACACTGGCGGCAATATGTTTGGGAATCTGTTCGGGATTTTCCGGCAGCGCCAGCATGGCCTGGGCACGGGGCAGGCTGAAATCGTGGAATAAGTAGCCGGGGATTTCCTCCGGTTTCGCGCCGTACAGTTCGATCAGTTTGTAGGGCATATCTTCCTGCCACAAACCGCCGGGGGCCAGTAGAACCAGGCGGCTAAAAAGATGCCGAAAATGGGCCGCGAGATCGACGGCGATCATACCCCCCAGGGACTGACCCACGGCAATCGGTTTATCCAGCCCCAGCAGGTGCAACGCTTCCTCATACATCAGCAGCAGGTCGGCAAAGTCATCGATCTGTTTAATCGCGTAGGGATCGCCTGCGGACGTACCGGGCAATTCCGGGGCATAAACCGTGTACTTCTCCGCGAGCCGATCCAGAAATTCGTCCCAGTACAAGCCCGCCGCCGGATGGAAATACACCAGGGCAGGGCCGGAACCCGCTATTTTTACCTGTAGTTTGACGCGCCCGTTCAACACATTGAGGGTTTCGCTGCGCTGCGGGCCTTTAATCGTGATTGTCATACTTTTTGCCCCCCATCTGCGTGGCCAGTCGCACCCGTGGGCCACCAGCGGTGCTCCCAATTCTCGTCCTGCCATTCTTTACGCAGCGTCGGTAGTACGTGTTCGGCCAGCATATCGATATTTTTCTTGACCAGTTCTTTGGGCATGGAGCCCATTTGTACCATCAGAATCAAATTGCCAATGCGGAAACGCCGCACCATATCCAGTAATTGTTCTGTCACTGTGGCGGGGCTGCCAGCAATCACACACTGCGCATCCACCAGTTCGGGGTAAGTAATTGTGCGCATTCTGGGCACAACACCAAAGTCGCCGGGATCCTTGACCATCGCCTCCACGCCGTTAATATCCACGTACCCTGGTAAACCCAGCCCGGACAGAGGAATTGCTCCAAGACCCTGCTGATAACCACGCTCCACGTGTTTGCCGTACTCTTTATGGGCAATTGCGTCGGTTTCACCCACCACCACACCCTGTACAAAGGCCAGGCGGTAGGGGTTGGGGTCTTTACCTTTCTCGACGGCCAGGTCCCAATAGCGGTTGAAAATGCGATCGCCGGTATATTTGGGGCCGAACCAGCTCAAATATAAAAACACGTCTTCGTCGTCCAGAATTCTCGCCAAGCTACTTGGCGTACCAATGGATGGCGACCAGATCGGTGGGCCATTTTCCTGGTAGGGGCGCGGCCACGGATTCACCCTGGGGTAGCGGTTGTATTTGCTGTTGTACTCAAAGGGTTCGCGGGCCGTCCAGGCGCGCTGGATCAGCTTGCGGTTATCTTCGTAGCGGGG
>JBFJKD010000258.1:0-3351 GCA_041635095.1 Porticoccaceae bacterium | reverse complement strand
GCTGGCTACCGATGTGTAGACACGGTTTACGAGCATGGCGAATACGCCGTGCGTGGCGCACTGGTGGACATTTATCCGATGGGCAGCGACACGCCGTTTCGCATTGATCTGTTCGACGATGAAATCGACAGCTTGCGCAGCTTCGATCCCCACAGCCAACTTACCATCGACAAACACGACGCAATCACCCTGTTACCGGCTCGGGAATTCCCTCTTGAAAAGGACGCAGTCAAACACTTTCTCGACAGCTGGCACGCGCAGTTCGATGTGGATCCGCGCCACTGTGCCATCTATCAGGATATTCGCGACAGTCATCCCTCCCCCGGTATCGAATACTACCTGCCCCTGTTTTTTCCCCACACCGCCACGTTGTTTGATTATCTTCCACATAATACCCAGGTGTTTATCGACGGCGATGTAGTCACTGCTACGGAGAACTTCTGGAACGAGTGCAACGAGCGCTACCGCAATTACGGCGTAGATCCGACACGACCGTTATTGGCGCCAACCCAGGTATTTATACCGGTGCCTGATGTCTTCGCGGCGTTAAACAAGTGGCCGCAAACCTTCCTGCATCAGGAACCGTTGAGCGCAGGCACTGAGCATCACAACTTTAATTGCAACTCGCTACCGGATATCAGGGTCGACTCCCGGGCCGCCCACCCGCTGGCCCGTCTCGAAACCGCCCTGCAAAATTTCAATGGGCGCGCGCTGTTTTGTGCCGAATCTCCGGGGCGTCACGAAGCACTGCTGGCGCTACTCGTCAGCGTCGCCATCAGGCCCCAGGAAGTTGCCACCTGGCAGGAGTTCGTACACTCCGATCTGGCCCTCGGTATTACCCTGCATCCCCTTGAACAGGGTACGGCCATAACGACTCCAGCCCTGTGGGTTATCAGCGAAAGCGAATTGTTTGGTGAACAGGTGCTGCAACGGCGGCGGCGCGTGCGCGCCCAGGATGGTAGTGAGCAGTGGATCAAGAATCTGGGCGAACTACAGGTAGGTGCGCCGGTGGTACATATCGACCACGGCGTCGGGCGCTACCAGGGCCTGCAGACTCTTGCGGTCAACAACGAAACGCAGGAGTTTCTAATGCTGGGTTATGCGGACGCTGCCAAACTCTATGTCCCGGTTGCGGATTTACATCTCATCAGTCGCTATAGCGGTGGCGACGAAGCACTCACCCCCCTGCACCGCCTCGGCAACGAGCAGTGGCAAAAATCCAAGGATAAAGCGGCGCAAAAAATTCGCGACACCGCGGTCGAGTTACTCGATATTTACGCGCGCCGTGCCGCGCGAGTTGGATTCACCTATAAAAATCCCGAGGACTACCGTGCGTTCAGCGCCGAATTTCCGTTTGAGGAAACGCCAGACCAGAGCGACGCCATCGCCGCGGTGTTGCGCGATATGATCAGCCCGCAACCCATGGATCGCCTGGTGTGCGGGGACGTGGGCTTTGGCAAAACCGAAGTGGCCATGCGCGCGGCATTTATCGCGATCTCCAGCAACCGCCAGGTGGTCATTCTGGTGCCCACCACCCTGCTCGCCCAACAGCACTTCGAAAATTTTCGCGATCGGTTCGCCAATTGGCCGGTGAGCGTGGAAGCACTGTCTCGTTTTCGCTCCGCCAAACAACAGGCGGATATTCTGGCGCGGGTTGCGCAAGGTAAAGTCGATATTCTGATCGGCACCCACAAACTCCTTAATAGCAGCGTGAGTTACCACGACCTGGGATTATTAGTCATCGACGAGGAACACCGCTTTGGTGTGCATCAAAAGGAAAAACTGAAGGCCCTGCGGGCAGAAGTCGATATTCTGACCCTGACCGCCACGCCCATTCCGCGCACCCTTAACCTCGCCATGGGTGGGTTGCGCGACCTGTCGATCATTGCCACCCCGCCGGCGCGGCGCCTGTCGGTCAAAACCTTCGTGCGACAACATGACGCCCAGGTAATCCGCGAGGCTATTTTGCGGGAAATCTTGCGCGGCGGTCAGGTGTACTATCTGCACAACGACGTAAAAAGTATCGATCGCGCTGCGCGGGAACTCAAGGAGCTGCTACCGGAAGCCCGCGTCGACATTGCCCACGGCCAGATGCGCGAGCGAGACCTGGAAAAGGTGATGTCCGATTTTTACCATCAACGCTTTAATGTACTGGTGTGTTCCACCATCATTGAAACCGGTATCGATATTCCCAGCGCCAATACGATTGTTATCCATCGCGCCGACAAGCTCGGGCTAGCGCAACTGCATCAGCTCCGCGGCAGAGTGGGACGCTCTCATCATCAGGCCTACGCCTACCTGCTGGTACCCGCGCCGCAACAGATGAGCGACGACGCCCACAAGCGGCTGGAAGCCATTACCTTCGCCGACCATCTCGGTTCCGGATTTACCCTGGCCACGCAGGACATGGAAATACGCGGTGCAGGAGAGCTGCTGGGCGATGACCAGAGCGGGCATATTCACAGCATCGGTTTTTCACTGTACATGGAATTACTGGACAAGGCGGTGAATGCCATTCGCGCCGGCAAAGCGTTTGACGTAGACAGCGCCCTGCGCCACGCAACAGAAATCAACCTGAATATCCCGGCGCTAATTCCCGATACTTACCTGGCCGACATTAACGCGCGACTTCTACTGTACAAACGCATAGCCAGCACACAAAATAACGAACAACTTCGGGAACTTCAGGTAGAGATGATTGATCGTTTCGGACTACTGCCGGAGGCGTTGAAAAACCTGATTCAGGTCACCACGTTGCGCCATCAGGCGGAGCGCCTGGGCATCGCCCGTCTCGACGCCAACGCACAGGGCGGCAAGGTGACCTTCAGCCGGGATACCCTGGTGGCACCCATAACTATCGTGCAAATGGTGCAACAGCAGCCGGATATCTACCGCCTGGTGGGTGGCACCGCACTGACTTTTACTCGCGCCATGCCTACTACTCGACAGCGCCTCGACGGGGTGTCCGCATTACTCGATTTACTCGCGCCCACTCAGCAGCAGGTAGCCTGATGCTCCGTCACCTTGTGCTCATTTGGATGTTTTTGCTAACGCTTTCAGCCACCGCCTATGGGGCCGAAAACTGGTATCAGGTGGAAGTACTGATATTCTCCCAGCAGGACAGCTACGGCACCGAGCTGCCCTACTACAACGTGGAGTTAGCATACCCGATGCCCCTGACAACTTTTCGCGGGGACTCCGCCGCTGCGCAGGATTCGCCCTACCAGCAACTCGACAAGGGTGCGCGGCAATTGAACCCGGATGCTCACACCCTCAATCGCAGCGGCACCTATAAGGTCCTGTTTCACGAAGCCTGGCGTCAACCCGGCCTGGGTCGCGCTCAGACCCCCT
>JBFJKD010000257.1:0-3352 GCA_041635095.1 Porticoccaceae bacterium | reverse complement strand
TGCCCCTCTTCCAGGAGCAGGTCATGCGCCTCGCCGTCGTGGCCGCTGACTACACGCCCGGCGAGGCGGACCAGCTCCGCCGCGACATGGCGGCCTGGCGAAGGAGCGGCCGCATCGAGGCGCACCACGACCGCCTCGTCTCGCGCATGATCCGTAAGGGCATTCAGGAAGAGTTCGCCGAGCGGGTATTCAAGCAGATCCGGGGCTTTGGCGATTACGGTTTCCCCGAAAGCCACGCCGCCAGCTTCGCGCTGATCGGCTACGCCACCGCATGGCTAAAGGAACACTACCCGGCGTCGTTTCTCTGCGCGCTGCTGAATGCCCAACCAATGGGCTTCTACAGCCCAGCCACCCTGATCGAAGACGCCAAGCGTCACGGTGTCGCGATCGGCCCGGTGGACGTTCAACATAGTGATTGGGACTGCACGCTCGAGCCGGCTAACGAAAGTGGCGAAGGGTTTCTCGTTCGCATGGGTTTGCGGTACGTAAAGGGACTCCAGGAAGTCGACGGCCAACGGATCTTCGCGCTGCGACAAGAGCGCGAGTTCCGATCACTCGACGATTTCGCCATCCGAACTCGGCTCGACGATGCGATGCTCGCCCGACTCGCCGAGTGTGGTGCACTTGAGGGTTTTGAGGAGGAACGGCGCGATACTTTGTGGGACGTGTTCGGTCTCGACCGAGACGAGGACGCGGGGCTCGACCTCGAGCTCGCCGAACCTGAAGCGAAGTTTCAAAACTTGAATGAGCTAGAGACGATCGGCTGGGATTACGATTTCACGGAGGCTCGAGAACGGGTCAGGTCATGGCTGGCAGAAAATTAAAGTCCGGATCCGGGTTGAGCCGAAGACGAGGATGTGACACAACAACCTAACTTAACCGGAACCATGGTGTGCAAACATCAACCGGCGAAATGCAAGCAAAGACGCTAAAAAACCATGAACACTGCAGAACAAAAAACTCTTTTTGCCTTTGATTGCGGCGCTACAAACTGGCGACTGTACCGGGCCCAATATGAAGTGGTCGGGTATCAAGGCAGCTTGATCGGGGAACCGTCCCCCTCGCCCCTGACGAGTTTTGTCGATCGCCGCCTCCCGGCTGTGATCCTGCTGTCCCCGGATGGTACCGAGCGCTGGACGGAGCGCCGTGCCATCGCAGATTATGCGCGCGCGACACCCGCAGAACTGCTGGCAGTGATTCGCGGGGCCGGGATCGCCGGACTGGGAGGCGCTGGCTTCCCCAGCGCGGTTAAACTGGGTTCCCCGCTACCCATCGACACGCTGATTATTAACGCCGTCGAGTGCGAACCCTACATCACAGCTGACGACATATTGATGCGCGAACGGGCAGCGGACATTGTCGTCGGCATACAGATTCTCGCCCACATTATCGGTCAGCCGGCGCAGATAGTGGTCGGTATCGAAGACGACAAACCCGAAGCATACGAGACTCTGGTTGCCGCCTGCGCAAACACGACAATCCGGTTGGTCGCATTTCCCGCCAAATATCCCTCCGGCGGCGAAAAACAACTGATTCAGCGCCTCACCGGACGGGAGGTATCGAGTGGCAAAATACCCGCAGAAATCGGAGTGCTGTGCCACAATGTTGCCACGGTGTACAGCATCGCTCGCGCCATAGCGCACGGCGAACCGCAAATTTCACGGGTCACCACCGTTACCGGCGCGGCCTGCACCCAACCCCGCAATTACGACGTCCTACTGGGCACGCCAATACGCCACCTGCTGGCCCTCAGCGGGTTTAACGCCGATGGCGGTGGAAAGGTTATCGTGGGCGGTCCAATGATGGGCTTTGCCCAACTCAACCTGGACGCGCCGGTCATTAAAACCACCAACTGCCTGCTCGCGCCATCGTTTGCAGAAATGCCACCGCTACCGCCAGCGCAAGCCTGTATTCGCTGCGGACTTTGTGCACAGGCCTGCCCGGCCAGTTTGTTGCCCCAGCAATTATTCTGGTACAGCCAGGCCGGTAACCACGAACGCCTGCAGGCGCATAACCTGTTTGACTGCATCGAGTGTGGCGCCTGTTCCTACGTGTGCCCCAGCCATATTCCACTGGTGCAATATTATCGGGCCAGCAAAGGGGAAATTCGCACTCAGGAAAAAGAGCGCATTTCTTCCGACTTGGCGCGCCAACGCTTCGCGCAACACCAACAACGCCTGGCTCGTCAACAGGAACAGCGGGAAGTGAAACGGGCGGCGCGGCGCAGTGAATTGGCGGGTGCGACAGACTCCCACTCGACCACCACGGCAACCGCATCCGCCCAACCAGCTGAGGATTTGATTCAGGCGGCGGCGCGGCGCGCGGCACAAAAGCAGGCCTCGCCCGCGCAACAAATAGCTGCCCTGGAACGGCGTTTGGTCGCTGCGCAACACCTGCGCGACACCGCCCACGAAAAATGGCTGGCTGGAACTGTGGACCATCTGCCCACTGCACAACTGGATAGCCTGCGCGCCACATTAGAAGAGGCTGAGCTACGTTTGCAGGGTGCGCGCAATAAATTAAATGCCCTGAGCTCCGACCAAAATGAGCGCCTGCGCGGCCAGGACGACCACTCAAACCCCACTACTGATCCTCGCAACGACGACGCACAGGAATCGCCATGAGCCTGATCGCCAGCAGCGGGTCGCGCTCGTCCGGGCTTGCAACCTCACCCCACGACCACGATGGGCGCAACACCGCCTGGATCATGCAACAGGTGCTACTGGCCATGCTGCCGGGCATCGTTGCGCTAACCGGCTTTTTCGGTTGGGGCACCCTGTTGAATTTGATGATCGCCTGCGCCACTGTCGTGGCCTGCGAAGCCGCCATGGTAGCCCTGCGTAAACGCCCGATCAGTTTTTACCTGCGAGATTGCAGCGCACTGGTTACCGCGATGCTGATCGCGGTAACCCTGCCACCGCTCGCACCCTTTTGGATCACGGTGATCGCTACTGGCGTTGCCATCGTTATCGCCAAGCATTTATACGGCGGTCTGGGTTACAACCCGTTTAATCCGGCCATGGTAGGTTACGTGGTGGTGTTGATTTCCTTTCCCGTGCCGGTCACCGCATGGCCTGCACCCCAACCTCTGCTGGCGTCGGGACAGGAGCTGCTCGGACTATGGGAGTCCCTGTATACCGTGTTTCCCTTTCTGACCGAAGCCGAGGGCCACATCGACGCGGTTACCGCCGCCACACCGCTGGATGCCTTCAAGCACAATCACAGCTTGATGGTCGATCAGTTTTACCAGACCACTCCGGTATTTACCCACGGCCACTGGGCCGGTGCTGGCTGGGAATGGGTCAACCTCGGGTTTCTCGCCGCGTACCAGCGCGACAAGCTCCTGCCGATC
>JBFJKD010000256.1:0-3354 GCA_041635095.1 Porticoccaceae bacterium | reverse complement strand
TGCAATAATGAGCGGAGGAAAAACCATGACTGCCACTATTTCTGGCCCGGACGGGAAGCCACGTTGTCGCTGGTGTGCTGCTGCGCCTGATTTTCTCCACTACCATGACACGGAATGGGGATTCCCGGTTGATGATGATTTTCGGCTGTTCGAGAAGCTAAGCCTGGAAGGATTCCAGTCTGGGCTGAGTTGGCGCACCATACTCGCAAAGCGGGAAAACTTCCGCAAGGCATTTCATGGATTCGACTACAACAAAATCGCAAAATTCACGGCAAAAGACGTTGCCCGTTTGTTGCAGGATGAAGGGATCGTGCGGCATAGGGGCAAGATCGAGGCAGTCATCAACAACGCGCAACGTGCCGTTGAATTGGTAAGGCAAGAAGGGTCGCTCGCGGCCTACATATGGCAGTTCGAGCCAAAACCGGAGCATGTCGCCGCGCCGCAAACCGCATCAACGTCTGTTGAGTCTGTCGCACTCTCAAAGGCCTTGAAGAAGCAAGGCTGGAAATTCGTCGGCCCGACAACGGTCTATGCTTTCATGCAGGCAATGGGGCTAATCAACGATCATGTCGAGGGCTGCGTAGTGCGAAGCAAGGCTGAAAGCGGCAGGAAAAAATTCCGTGTACCTCGCAACAAGCTAACAATTCGTCCAACTTGACCGGCTCAGAAAAGGCCCCGTCAAGTTAGTTTAAACGTTACGAAAAACAAGCATCGAACAGGCTGGAGAAAACGAATGAAGAACCGATCCCGGATACCCGCTTTCGCCCTATTGGCATGTCTTTCGTGCGCTGCTCTTTCCGCCCAGGAGAGGGCTCCGGTCATCGACATGCACATGCATGCGCACCACATTCCGCTTGATGTGCCAGCCGGGGCGCCACCGCCATGCCGCCCGTCCCCGTGCCAGCCTTCCGGGATGGCAACCTCGACCCCGGAGGAGTCGCTCCAGAAGACGCTGGAGATGATGGAGCGTTACAACATCGTGCTCGGATATCTCAGTAGCGCTGACCTGGATATGGTCCAGAAATGGGTTGCGGCTGCGCCGGGCCGGTTTATCCCGTCGCCCTTTATCGAGAGGCCCGGCGAGCTGTCACCCGGGATGCTCAGGCAGGAGTACGCTGCGGGGCGACTCGCCGGTATGGGGGAGATTGGATCGCAACTGTACGGGGTGGCGCCGAATGACCCGGCACTGGCCCCGTATTTTGCGCTGGCGGATGAGTTGGATCTCCCGGTGCTCATTCACACGGCCGGGCTGGGGCCGCCGTTACCCGGGTTCCGCACGGTCGCGGGCAACCCGCTCCTCCTGGAGGAGGTGCTGGCTCGCCACCCGAACCTTCGGGTCTACCTGGAGAACAGCGGCTATCCGTTCCTCGAGGAGATGATCGCAATGATGTACCACTACCCCAATCTTTACGGCGATCTGTCGACCATGTCCTGGGTCATCCCGCGCTCCGCCTTTCATCAGTATCTCGCAGCGCTGGTACGCGCTGGCCTCGGCAAGCGCCTGATGTTCGGCTCCGACCAGATGCGCTGGCCCGAGAAGATCGGGGAGGCGATCGCGGCGATCGAGGAGGCCGAGTACCTGAGCGAGGAACAAAAGCGGGATATTTTCTACAACAATGCCGCCCGGTTTCTCCGTCTTGAGGAAGGGTCGCAGTAGCGGGGGCGGCAGCGGAGAACGCGCTGTGCCGGCAGGCCCATGAAGTCTCTGGCCTGATCAGCACGCAACCGCCATGCCATGCCTACAGGAGGACTGAGCAACCTCATTTAAAGATCCCCAACCTGTTTGACCGGGAGCTTGATGGGAAAAGGCCTAACAAAATCTGGGCCGAAGATACCACCTACATGCAGCCGGGTACAGGCCGGGCGTATTAGCTATAGTCATCGATATGTTCTCACGTAAACCGGTGGGTTGCGCGTTATCAGGTTAATTGAAGCCCTTTCATTTTGTGCACTATGCTTTATCTCAAAGTTCAAAAGGATTACATTCGACGGCTACTGGCCGTTTTGCAACTAGCAGGAGATGTAACATGGACATTAAAACCTTGGACCAACAGGTGTCCGTTTCGGAACAAATCGCACTGGGCGATCTTGACGGCCTGGCGGCGGCGGGCGTCAAGGTACTGGTTTGTAATCGACCAGATGGCGAAGCGGCGGATCAACCGACGTTTGCACAAATTTCCGCTGCGGCTGAAAAACTGGGCATGACCGCCGTAAGCATTCCGTTTAAACCGGGCGAGATGACGGCGGCGCAGCGGGACGAATTTGCAGCGCTGTTGAAAACGGACCGGAAAGTTCATGCCTTTTGCCGTACCGGCAATCGGTCGAGCATGTTATGGGCGGCGGCGCGCAAGGCGTCAGGTGCGGCGCCAGACGCTATTTTAAACCAGGCGAAAACGGCAGGATTCGACGTCAGCGCTGCACTGGGTGGATCTAAATAAATACCACTTCATATGTGTGTGCGCCCTGACGCTGGCCATCAGCATAGATGCCAGCATAGCTGGCAAATACTGGAGGTGACTAATGATTAGTCAAGCGCGGTACGATGTGGTTGTGGTGGGCGCTGGCACCGGTGGCATTGCGGTGACCGCGAGTTTGTTAAAACGCAAACCTCACTTAAAAATTGCAATACTTGATAGCGCCACGCAGCATTATTACCAGCCCGGATGGACCATGGTGGGTGGCGGCGTATTTGATGCCGCGACAACGCGCCGGGAAACCAAACAGCTGATCCCCCGCGGCGCGACCTGGATTAAGCAGGCGGTAGCGGCATTCGCACCCGCGGACAATAAAGTAATTCTTCAGGATGGTAGCGACCTGCACTACGGGCAGTTGGTCGTTGCCGCCGGGCTGAAACTCGACTGGTCAGCTATCGAAGGGCTTACCGAAACCCTGGGCAAAAACGGCGTAACCTCGAACTATCGCTACGATCTCGCGCCCTACACCTGGGAACTGGTGCAGGGCTTAAAGCAGGGCAAGGCGATCTTTACCCAGCCGCCCATGCCGATCAAATGCGCGGGGGCTCCGCAAAAAGCGCTGTATCTCTCCGCCGATCACTGGCTCAAACAAGGTCGGCTAAAAGATATTGATGTTCACTTTTATCTGGCGGCGGGAGTTTTGTTTGGCGTGGCAGCGTATGTACCTGCACTGATGGAGTATGTAGATAAGTACAACGCGCATTTACATTTTGGCCATTCGCTATACAAAGTGGACGGCACAAACAAACGCGCCTGGTTCAAATCGAAAAACGATGCCGAAGAAGAAATTATCACAGAAACTGATTTCGATATGCTGCATGTATCCCCCCCGCAGTGCGCTCCGGATTTTATGCGTAACAGCGTGTTGGCTGACAGTGCC
>JBFJKD010000255.1:0-3358 GCA_041635095.1 Porticoccaceae bacterium | reverse complement strand
TTATCGGGTCTGGCTGAGGTGTGGCGTATTCGGCAACTGCGGGCGCTGATGGCGGTGGTGGCCGCTACCGGTTTTTTTGGCTTTGGTGCCTATCTGGTGGTGATGCCAATTATGACCCGGGACATCTATCACAGCGGCCCCGGATTCTACGCCATGCTGCAATTATGTTTTAGCGTCGGAGTGTTGTTGGCGAATATAATTTTTATCCGCAGTATGAAAAACTTCAGCCAGCCGGGAAAAATATTACTGGTTAGTCTGTTTGCCAGAGGTTTAATTATGACGGTAATAGCGCTGCGTTTACCGGTGCCAGTGCTTTTTCCCGCGGTAGTGCTGTGGGGTATTTTTTCCGGAATATCGATTACCCTGGGCAGAGCGATGACCCACTCGGAAGCGCCGGTTTCCCATCGCTCCAGAATCGTGTCGATTTATCAATTGGCATTTTTTGGATGCGCGCCGCTGGGTGCATTCGCGTCCGGTTTGCTCATCACCAGAGTGGGTGTGATGCAAACCTTTGCGGCCCTCGGCGCACTGACACTGGTGGCCGCTATCCTCAGCGGGTTCAGCGCGCTGTGGCAAGTTCGTAGCGAAACCCTATCAGTGCCGCCGTCACCGCCACGTTAAGGGACTCTACGCCGTTGTGCATGGGGATGCGCAACCGCTGGCTGGCGCGCTTCTGCGTCTCGCTGGAAACCCCTTCGGTTTCGTTGCCCAGCACATAGACAACGGATCCGTGCGGTTGAAACTCCCGGAGAGTTTGTTGCGCCTGACCGGATAGCACGCAAATTTCTGCACCGCTGTCCGCCAGATCCTGTAAGGCCATTTGTAAATCGGCGCAGCGCAAAATGCGGCATTTGAACAAGGTCCCGGCACTCGCTTTGATAACCAGGGGCGACAGGGGCGCGCAGCCGTGTGCGGGCAGCAGTAATCCGTTCAGGGGACTGGCGCAGACTGAACGGATGATCATGCCAAGGTTTTGTGGATTGGTAATATTCTCCAGGGCAATAAGCTGAAATGGTGTGCTACGTTCCTGAATGAAGGTTTGATAGTTCTGATATCCCGCACAGCGAATGTCTGCGGCAACGCCCTGATCCTGGGCCTGGTTCTTGGAAATACGCGACAGCGAACGGCGATCGTGATACACCTGCTCGATACCCCGTTGCGCCGCCAGGCTCAAAATTTCGCGCATGGTACCCTGCGTGCGGTTGCTTTCGGCGATATGCACACGGTGAATTTCGAGAGCGGGATCCTGCAGTGCTTCCAGTACCGGTTTGCGCCCGTAAATGGTAAGCATTTGCGCATAAAATGCTTTGCGCTGTGTGTATTGTTGACTATCGCTGTTTGCGGTCACGGTTGAATTTGCCGGTAGTAACAATCAGTCGCGATAAAAAAGTTGGGGTTGAACGTCACAATAGCACCTGCGAACTTAAGCGCGCCTTATAAGCGTGCACCGTTTGCGTCAACCCCATTGCCAGGGCGTCGACTATCAGGGCATGACCAATAGAAACTTCCTGCAGGCCTGGCAGGGCGATAAAGTGCTCCAGATTATTGAGATTTAAATCGTGCCCCGCATTGACCCCAAGACCGAGACCAAGGGCACATTCGGCCGCTTCGCGATAGCGCGCGAACATGGCTTCGCCGCAGCTCGGCGACATTCTCCAATGCTCGGCGAAAGGCCCGGTATACAGTTCGATACGATCCACCCCCAGTTGCGCAGCGAGTTGGATCTGTTCTACGTCTGGATCCATAAACAAGCTGACGCGAACCCCTTGTTCCCGCAGGCGAGCTACCACAGGTTGTAATTGAGTGCCGGCGGCACCCACATTGAAGCCGTGGTTGGAGGTGAGCTGGTCGGTGCTGTCGGGAACCAGCGTACATTGGTGTGGGCGGGTTTGCCCCACCAGGGCAAGAAAACCAGGATAATGCTGGCGCGCCGCCTCGAAAGGGTTGCCTTCCACGTTGAACTCGATGCCAGGATGCTCTCGTATTAATGCGCCGAGTTGCTGCACGTCATCCGGACGGATATGGCGTAAGTCCGGGCGCGGATGCACCGTGATGCCGTCCGCTCCGGCCGCCAGGCAAGTGCGCGCGTGGGCAATTAAATCGGGGTGATTGCCGGGCCTGGAATTGCGAATCAGGGCAATTTTATTGAGGTTGACGCTAAGCTTTATCATGGCCTGCCGTATACCTGATTAATCAGGTGTCACGGCCCTCCGGATGCCAGACTGAAACAGGGGTGGGTGCGGTTGATCAGGCCCACTCAGAGTATCCACCGCGCTTGCGTTTTAGGCGCGGGATAAGGACGCTGAGCAATGCACCCATAAATACCGCGAGGGCGCCGTATAAAAACCATTTTCGCGTGTGCACGCCTTGCAGTTGTTCGCTGCGCGCGGTGAGGATATCCATATCGCTTTGCAGCATTTTATTGCGTTTTAATAGTTCCTGATTTTGCTGCTGCAATTCCAGCGAGCTGGAAGAGACTTTTTTCAGGATTGCCAGCTCTTCGTGAATAGCTTGATTACGGGTTTTCAGGGTTTCCGCGCGCGAACTCAACTCAACGTTACTGCGTTCCAGACTGGCGACCTGTTCCTGCAGCTCGGTATATTTTTGTTGCAGGACGCTCGCCTGTTCCTCCGCACGCTCGACTCTCAGCCGGGCTATTGGTTGGTTGACAACATATTGGCTTGGCATCCAGCCGTCCAGGCCGTCAGCAGTTTTTACATGGCTCCAGTCTTTTTGCTCTTCAATAAACGTCAGTGCGAGACCACTTTTCAGGCCGCGATGAATAATAGCGCAGGTGCTACACGGACTGCTGCGCAGGGGCACCCGAAATTCATCGGAAATATAGCGGGTTTCCGCGAGGAGTGGGGTCGCGTACAGCAGGGAGGCGATGACGCTCCACAGGAATCTATTCATTGTTGCTCTCGGAGTTGTTGACCGGCTAACGATCTATGATACCGGGAACAACCGATGAGGTTAACCGCAGCAATCATTTTGGCAGGGCCTTAAGAAAGGGTTTGACGGTCACAGCCGCGTACACGCCGGCCGCTACGTAGGGATCTTGCTCTGCCCACAGGGTGGCTTCAGCCAAACTGTTAAACTCGCCGATGATGATACTTCCGCTAAACCCGGCGTCACCTGGCGCGGGCGAGTCGATCGCGGGATTTGGCCCGGCAAGTAATAAGCGTCCCTGGGCCTGTAATGTTTCCAGGCGCGCGAGGTGTGCGGGTCGGGCGGCCAGTCGGCTTGTGAGGCTGTCGGGTTGATCGTTGGCGACAATGGCGTACCACATTATTCTGGATCCTGCTGGGAGTGACGGATAAGCTGCTCCAGGGTCATGCCGGTGAGTCCCGTAATACCC
>JBFJKD010000254.1:0-3379 GCA_041635095.1 Porticoccaceae bacterium | reverse complement strand
CTGAAAAATCGATTGCGTAAAATATGTTGCAGAATGTACGCCTGTCCGGCGGCTTTGGTCAGAGGCTCGAGAACCCACGGACAGGATTTGGCTGCCTCCAGAGCTGCTGCGGCTATACCGTCTACCACGCCGACCGCCTGATCTGATTTGTTCATTTTCTCTCCTGATTTTTAGATTATTCTATAACGTCAATCATTGTATACCCGCACTGGGCTAGCACACTTGTTCGTTATTTTACTTGACCAGCCAAACCCTGAAAACTTTTGGGAACCACACTTTCTTCTAAATTGCACAGGCTTCTAATTGCACAGGCGCCAGACACTCACGCAGATAACTCCTATTCGTCGGCGTGATCACCTTCGGCAGGTTCCATCGCGGCGGGTATACCCTCATCGCGCTCCTCTTCAGGAATGGACAGGGGATCTGTGTTGGCGCTTTTTTTTATGGGGACATCCGCGTCCTGAACCAGATCCTCTTCGTCGCGCGCAATCCCGATTCTAAAAACGGCGAACCCCGGCATCACCATCTGATTCAGGGCCATGCCCAGTACCCGTCCGCCAAGCGGCGCGATAAGGCGAATTCTACTATTCGTAATGGGATCGGTCACCGTACCTAGCAACTGGCCCGCTTCGACCTCTTCACCCAGTTTTATTGCGGCCAGTAGAATACCACCGTGGCCGGCACGCACCCAAATCGACTCGTAGTACACGGGCTGGGGCTCCCGCCAGCGCCACTTCTTTTTGACCATACCCAGCGACGCCATTAGACTTTCAATCGCTTTGACGCCGTGGGCCACATCCCTTGATTGCAGGCGCATGGGCTCACCTGCTTCGATTGTTACTGCCGGTATTCCGGCCTTCGTGGCAGCACGTCGCAACGTGCCTTCCCCACCCACATCGTGCAGTACGGCAGTGGCACCAAAGCCACCGGTCAATTTTGCTACGTCGGCATTGCCAAGATCGGCGCGCAGCTGCGGCAGATTGGTGCGGCGAAACGAGCCAGTGTGCAAATCCACCAGCGCATCACAATGCTTAATCACCTGAGTGAAAAACGAGTGGGCAATACGCGATGCAGAGCTGCCACTCGGGTGACCTGGGAAATACCGGTTCAGATCCCGACGATCAGTCAAATACCGGTAGCTTCTTTCAAAACCGTGCAAATTAACGATCGGCACACCGATCAGCGAGCCGCGCAATTTTTCGGGATCAATTTTGTGAAATACTCGCCGGACAATCTCAACGCCATTGATTTCGTCACCGTGAATGGCGGCAGTCAGACACAATACTTTGCCGGGTTTTGCGCCGTGTGCAACCAGCACCGGTGTTGCGATTTCCATGCCTGAGTAATTTTGACTGGCCGACCACAAAAGCTGTGCACTTGTGCCGGGATTAATCGTCGTCCCCAGCACTTCTATGGGCAAGCGCGGCTCCGGAATGGTTTCAGTAATTACTTTTTCACCACCGGTAGATAAATTCTCGGTCGCCGGGGCGATCTCAGCGCTCGCGCCCAGACTAACGCAGCTCACCACGACCGCCACCAGCGCAGCTGGCAGGCTGCGCGGTACTTTCACGAAAATATTTTTTGAAATTTCTATAACCAATTTTGACGGCGTCCACTTTCTTGAATCGTCCAGTTCACAAGTAAGCAAAGAAATCCACCGCGACACCTGCTGAGAACACCACCAGTTCGCAGTCGTGGGCACATACCCAAGTGTTCAACACGCACGTATTTTCGTGCCATTTCGTTGCAACCCAACTGCGTCGAGAACCGTTAATAGTAACACGCAAGCTGTTGTGCATAGTAAATGAGCAAGCTGCACAAGTCACTGTTTGAATGCGACCGATACGGCAGCGCGGCACAGGAATGCGGCGGATATTGATATTATCCTGTGGAACTCCCGACCCCAAACACTACCCGACCCCAAACACTAATTGTTCTGCGCGACGCACAGCCCATAATGCGCCGCGTGTTATGGTGGACCTTTATTGAGGGATGGACACAAAAGTACAACGTTGTTGCCTTCGAAATTACCGTGCAGCGACTCCTGATTAAATGTCCGCGGCCACTACTGCGACAGCATCGGCAACAAATTCAGCGCCAGTTCCTCCAGACCTGACGGCGGCCCCCGCCTTGCGGTTAACATTCACATCTTCAATACCAGGTTGAAAAAGTGTAAGCCTCGGCACCACCAACTGACTGAGCGCCATACCCAGAACACGCCCTTGATCGGGAGGAGGTATCACCGTTTTCATATTCTGTGACCGGCTCAACGATAGTGGCCATCATCTCGCCAATTGCAACACTATGGCCGACCTGAAGATTGGTTATCAGCATGCCACTCCTGGGAGCGCGGACTTTGGTTAACCCCTGCGCAATACCTGCAAACCCTGCGCCGCACGCCATTCTGCGGACGCGAATTTCATATCCAGAAACTACATAAGGCTGTCGAGTGACCTAACGCCATTCTCAATGAGCGGGCCTGTAATCGGCCGGGTTCACCGACTTTGCGTGTGACCGCCGCAATGCCCGCATCGACCGCAGCGCCGCCCAAACTGACAGGTGGAGGTCTGGGCGCGACTACTGGCGTGGCGCCGCAATCCGCAATCCGCAATCCGCAATCAGAGCCGCGACCTTTGCGTTACCAAGATCAGCGCGGATCTGTGGCTGTCAGACACAATACCTTGCCCAGCTGGCGACCATTAGCGACAAAAATCGGTGCACGTAACCCCATACCCGCGTAGTTCTGACTGGCAACCCAGCGTGATTGCTGGGCTGTACCTGGTGGAATACTGGGCCCGAGTATCGACAAATCCGATGTGGGCGCGGCTTTGATTTGCGACACCACCGCAGTGCAGAAAGCGGACCTTCCCTGTTCAGGGCGTTCAACCGCAGGTAATAGCCTTTGTTCCTGTAATTTTTTCCCTCGCGACAGATCCATTGCCATGGTTTCGTACGTTATTAACGCCATCCACACAGGCAGGGCAGTCACTACTGCTGTGCACTTACTCCAAACTATATATTTTTGCGTCGGCTGCACCCGCTGGACCCATCTGCCCATACAACTCGACAACCATTTCTTGTAATTGATCCATAACCAGTCCCGTCAGCTCTGTGCGAGCCATTCGGTGAAAAATAAAACTTCATTACGAAACTTTTTTCTTCAACAGACTAGCGCAGCCCCGCATCATCCGCTGGCAATACGCCCGGTTTTTACAGGATGCGGATCAAGTTTCCCGGACTGACGGGCAGATTTTTTGCGCTGTGTCACAAAATCGTGTGTGCGGAAAAAGAGCGGAAAAAAACAAGCAAAGCTACGCAATAAGAAGGAAGGCTAAAATTAACCCGTCGAACGGTAAAAACACAGGGCCGGGGGTCGACT
>JBFJKD010000253.1:0-3411 GCA_041635095.1 Porticoccaceae bacterium | reverse complement strand
ATGGTTGCTGCTCGCGCCGCTAGCCCGAAGTCGTACCCTGACGCGGCAGATTCACCGGCACCAGCAACGGGCACATTCGCAGAATGTGTCTGAGCACGCCACAGCCGAGCAATCACAGATCCAACACTCAGAGGCCCAACACTGATGCACCCCCTGCGTCGACAACGGTTATTGCTGGTGCTGTTTCTGGTGGTGGTCAGCTCCATCGCGATTGGCCTGGTGACTTACGCATTGCGGGAAAATATTAATTTGTTTTACACCCCGTCCCAGGTCGCTTCGGGAGCGGTACCCATAGAGAAACGCATACGGGTCGGCGGCATGGTGGTCGATGGCAGCGTGCGCCGGGATCGCACGTCCCTCGAAGTATTTTTTCAACTGAGCGACGGTGCGGCGGCAGTGGACGTGCGCTTTGCTGGCATTTTGCCGGATTTGTTTGCGGAAGGTCAGGCCGGTGTTGCGACGGGTAAATTCAACAATCAGGGTGTTTTTATGGCCGAGGAAGTATTGGCCAAGCACGATGAAAATTACACGCCGCCGGAAGTTGCCGAGGCCATGCAGCAAGCTTATGAGAAGCAGAAAAAAACCGCTGCCGATGGCGCGAGGGTGAATAAATGACGGCAGAAATTGGCCACTTTGCGCTGATTATGGCGTTGTGTCTGGCCACCGGGCAGGCATTACTACCCCTGCTGGGCAGTATTTTCCTGCGCCCGTCGTGGATGGCCACCGCGCGTTCCCTGGCTGCGGGGCAATGGGTTTTTGTGGTGATCAGTTTTGCGTGTCTGGTGGCGGTATTTTTAGCAGATGATTTTTCCGTGCGCTATGTGGCAGAAAATTCCAATACGTTGTTGCCCGACCATTATAAAGTTAGCGCGGTGTGGGCCGCCCACGAAGGTTCGCTGCTGCTATGGGTATTGATTCTGGCGAGCTGGACATTGGCGGTAGCCCTGTTCAGTCGCACTTTGCCGCTGATCATGGTGGCACGGGTATTAGCCGTGATGGGCATGGTCGCGGTCGGGTTCTATCTGTTTGTACTGTTCACTTCCAATCCGTTTGAGCGCATTTTACCGTTGCCCAGAATGGAAGGGACTGATCTTAATCCACTGCTGCAGGATTTTGGCCTGATCGTACATCCGCCCATGTTGTATATGGGCTACGTCGGCTTTTCCGTGGCGTTTGCGTTTGCCATTGCGGCGTTATTGAGTGGGCGCGTGGATACCGCCTGGGCCCGCTGGACCCGTCCCTGGACCATTATTGCCTGGTCATTTTTGACTCTTGGTATCGCCCTCGGTAGCTGGTGGGCCTATTACGAACTGGGCTGGGGCGGGTGGTGGTTCTGGGATCCAGTGGAAAACGCGTCGTTTATGCCCTGGCTGGTGGGTACGGCGTTGATCCACAGCCTGGCGGTGACCGAAAAAAGAGGTGCGTTTCGCAGCTGGACGCTGTTGCTGGCCATTCTGGCGTTTTCCCTGAGTTTACTGGGCACATTCCTGGTGCGTTCGGGGGTGCTGACATCGGTGCATGCGTTTGCCTCGGATCCCACACGGGGTGTGTTTATTTTGCTGTTTCTCGCTGTGGTCGTGGGCGGATCGCTGTTGTTGTATGCAGTGCGCGGTCCCAGCGTGCGCGGCACGGCAACGTTCACCTGGCTGTCCCGCGAAGCGTTCCTGCTGATTAATAATGTGCTGTTGATCGTGACCATGGCGACTATTTTACTGGGCACACTGTACCCACTGGTTGCCGACGTCGCGGGCTGGGGCAAGGTATCGGTCGGGCCGCCCTATTTTAATCTGTTTTTTATTCCACTGGCGGCGCTGCTGGCATTGTTTATGGGGATCGGTTCGGTATTGAACTGGAAACGCAACGATCCGCGGGCGCTGCGCGCCGACATGCTGGTCGTGGCGGGCGCGGCGCTACTCACGGGTGTGGTGGGGACGCTACTGATCGACGGACTGTTGCGCGACGGAAACTTACGTTTTGGCACATTGCTGACGCTTGCACTCGCCAGCTGGGTGGTGCTGGTAACGGGCCGCGACTTATGGCGCAAAGCGGCTTCCAGTGCGGGTCGAGTGCGCGGTTTACGGCGTCTGCGCGGCAGCTACTACGGCATGGTGCTGGCGCACTTCGGTATCGCGGTGGCAATTATGGGGGTCGGCATCAGCAGCCTGTACAGCGATCAACGGGATGTGCGTATGGTGCCGGGGGACAGAGTGACAGTCGGGGGTTACGATTTTGTTTTCCAGGGGGTGGCGACCACTGCCGGACCTAATTACCACGCGCAGACCGGCACCATAAACGTTACCCGCGGCGGGTCATTCGTGGCGCAGCTACAGCCGCAAAAGCGCCGCTATTTTGCCGGTGGCCAGGTGATGACGGAGGCGGATATCGACGGGGGGTTGTGGCGCGATCTGTATGTCGCTCTGGGGGAATCACTCGACGATCAGGGCTGGTCGGTACGGGTTTATATGAAACCACTGGTGCGCTGGATCTGGTTGGGTGCGTTGTTGATGGCCTGTGGTGGTTTGTTGGCGACACTGGATAAACGTTATCGAGCCAGGCGACCCTCCGAGCAGGAGATAAGCGCGCCGCTGGCAACGCCAGCATCTGCCGTGGCTCGGGCGGATCGTTAATGGGACGCCTTAAGCTTTTTCTCCCGTTGCTTATTTTCGTGGTTTTGGCGGGTGTGCTGTACTGGGGGCTGGGGCGCGATCCGAACGCCATGCCTTCCGCGCTGGTGAACCGCTCGGTGCCAACATTCTCCCTGCCCAGTCTCAACAATCCCGAGGCGGTGTTGAACGAGGGTCTGTTTAAAGAACAGGTCACGTTGCTTAATGTGTGGGCGACCTGGTGTTATTCCTGTCGCGTGGAGCACCCTTTTCTGCAGCGTTTGGCGGATGACGGCGTGGTCATTATCGGTTTGAATTACAAGGATGACAACGCCGCGGCGCGGGCCTGGTTGGCCGAGCAGGGAGACCCCTACCAGCACAATATTGTCGATGCGGACGGGACGCTGGGGATCGATCTGGGTGTATTTGGCGCGCCAGAGACTTATGTTATCGACCGCGCCGGAATCATTCGTTACAAGTTTGTCGGTGTTATTGATGAACGGGTGTGGACGCGGGACATAGAACCTGTGTACCAGCGCTTGTTACGCTAGCTGTGGGTCTAGCTGTGGGTGTTGAGAGCAGCCTGATCGGTGCGGTGACGTTGTCGAAGTTGGCGGACCGGACGGGACTCGAACCCGCGACCTCCGGCGTGACAGGCCGGCATTCTAACCAGCTGAACTACCGGTCCGCTGAATACCCTTCGAGGTGCGCGTATTGTACGCAGATGGGTGAGTGGGTCAATTTATTTATGGCGTTATGCCGGGATAACTTGTGGCGCGAATAATTTTATTTTTCCGAATTTACCTGT
>JBFJKD010000252.1:0-3420 GCA_041635095.1 Porticoccaceae bacterium | reverse complement strand
GTATTGAACCACAGACCGGGCAGTTCAAACGGGTGGCCGCCCGCGCGATCGTAACGATAACCGTTGCGTTCGCGATCATACTCAATCGGCGCGTCGAGGTATAAACGCATGCGTTCGATAATACGTTTGGCTGTGGCTTTGGCGCACTCCAGTTTCTCCATGATACGCGCCATGGAGACGGGTTGCCTGGAGCTGCTCAGCAGATTGTGCAGCGCGTAGATCCGGTCGAACTTGTCCATGTGCGACAACGCCCATCCCTGTGGTTTTTATGCCCCGATCCTATACGGCCGACTCCGGCTACGCAACATGAAACTGTGGCGCGCACATGCTGTGCTTCCCCCCTTGCCGCATCCCTCGCCCTGTGGGACGATTCCCTGCCAACTTGTTGAACAGTCGGTCAGGTAAACTGGAACTACAATTTATTAACAGACCGTAGCGCCACTCAGCATAAAACTAACAGGAGAGGAAGCATGTCGGATTTATTGAAAAACAAAGTGGCCATTGTCACTGGCGCCGCACGGGGTATCGGGCGGGAATATGCGCTGGGCCTTGCGGGCCAGGGCGCCAGAGTTGTTGTCGCGGATATTCTCGATGGCGCCGAAACCGTGGCCATGCTCAACAAAGCCCATCCGGGTTGCGCCATTGCAGTCCATCTGGATGTCACCGACTCCGCCAGCACCCAGGCCATGGCGAAGCAGGCCGTGGACAAGTTCGGCAAACTGGACATTCTGATCAACAACGCCGCCATGTTCGGCAAAAGTGCGGTTAGCAAGGGCGCCACCATGAAGCCTTTCTCGGAAATCGATGAGAAGGACTGGGACCAGATGATGAGCATCAACGTCAAAGGCGTATGGAACTGCATCAAGGCCGCCTACCCCTATATGAAAAAACAGGGTTATGGAAAAATTATCAACATTGCTTCGACCAGCGTTTCCATGGGCGCGCCCTACCTGCTCGATTACGTCGCATCCAAGGGCGCGGTCGCCGCCATGACCCGCGCCCTGGCGCGGGAACTGGGTCCGGATGGCATTCGCGTAAACAGCCTGGCACCCGGATTTACCCTGTCCCAGGCGTCCAAGGATCTGCTCGCGGACAGCGGCAATGACACCATGGCTCCCACGATTGTCAGTATGACCTGCCTCGGCGAGGCGCAGACGCCGCCCACTCTTGTTGGCACCGCCATTTATCTGGCGTCGGAACTCAGTGATTTTGTCACCGGACAAATTCTGAATGTGGATGGTGGAGCGAATTTCACCAGCAATTAACGGCCGGGCAACCGTCACCAGATAAACGAAACGTTAGTTTGATCTAATGGGCCATTAACCGAAAATAAGGTAACCCCAAATGGACGCGCTACGTTACTTGTTACCCGCCAGCTTTATGGTGGTGACCGGCTTGGGCGTGATGAGTG
Organism: Porticoccaceae bacterium; assembly: GCA_041635095.1. Taxonomy (GTDB): domain Bacteria; phylum Pseudomonadota; class Gammaproteobacteria; order Pseudomonadales; family Porticoccaceae; genus JBFJKD01. Next base: position 2,009 of record JBFJKD010000252.1, on the reverse strand, counting down.
GCGGCATCGCCACCTGGTCGGGTCTGGCGTTATTCCCGCTGGTCGCTATCGCTGAATACTTTATGCAGGACGATCTGCGGGTACGCAGTATGAGTGCGTTTTCCGGCCTGTTTATGCTCTACTTTCAGCTTATACCCTGGCTATTTATGTGGTACGCCCTGTGGTATTTCCTGACCACGGACTACAGGTGGTGGGAATGGGCAGGCGCGTTTTTGTCGGTCAGCACCATCACCGCCGCCGTTGGCCTGCCGGTTGCCCACGAGCTATTTCATCGGCACGATAGTTTTTCGCGTTTTGTCGGTAATTTATTCGCGGTCACCTTAATGGCGGGCGATGTGGAAAAGGAACACCGCATTGGCCACCATATCGAAACCTCCAGCGTGAACGATGTGGATACGCCTCATCGCGGCGAATCGGTGTATGCGTTTATTCCCAAGCTGCTGATTTTCTTTCATACCGCACCCTGGGCACTGGAAAAAAAGCGCTACGCCAACAAGGGCAAAAGCCACTGGACGCTCTCCAACCCGATACTGTGGGCCTGGCTGGGCTTTATCGCGCTGGTCGCGGTATTTGTTATAACCGCCGGATGGGGAGCTGGCCTCACCGTGATTGCCATCTCCAGTTTGGGCCAGGCCATTATCTGCATGTTCAGCTACGTCCAGCACTATGGCCTGCTTCGCGTACCGGGCACCCCGATAGAAAACCGCCACGCCCTCAACCATATTCGCCCGCTGTCGCGCATACTGACTTTTGAAATTGTCACCCATTCGCAACACCATACCGACCCCACTCGGCCTTACTGGGAGCTGACTCCCTACAAAGATGTGATTAGACCCGGCAGCGCATACGGTTATTTCCTGCTGAGTTTCCTGCCACCGCTATGGCATAAAGTGATGCGAAAACACCTGGCCGAGTGGGATGCAACATATGCCGACCCCGCCGAATTAAGGCTGGCCGAGGAGGCCAACCGCCGGGCGGGCTGGTCGCGCTGAGGGATTCGAGCTGAGGGATTAATACCATCAATTCGCCCTGTTTTTTAATGCACTAAATCACTATTTAATTCACTAAAGCACTAATGGAGAAAAACAATGACAACGCTATACGACCTGAGCGTGGGCACCTACGGACGCGTGCTGACCTCGACCATTGCCGTGATGGAAAAAGGTGCCAAGCACTTTGACGAACAGGGACTCGATTTGAACGACGTAGTGCAGATGCGCCTCGCCCCCGATATGGCGGCGTTTCCGTTTCAGGTAAATTCCGTGCGCCATCATTCGCTCGGCGCAGCGCACGGCATGATGGCCGGCGCGTTTGGCCCACCCCCCGAAATTCCCGAACTGGATTATCGCGGACTTATGGGGCTGCTAAGCGAGGCATTAACCGAACTCGGCACCATAAAAGCTGGTGACATTGCCGCCGTACAGGGTAAGGCCATGCATTTTCGGGCGGGAAGTTTTGAATTGCCCTTTACCACCGATAATTTCGCCCTGTCGTTTTCCCTGCCCAATCTCTATTTTCACGCCACCACCATCTACGATATGTTGCGTATCAAAGGGGTGCCGCTGGGCAAGCTGGATTTTCTGGGAAAAATGTTGGTGGGTTTGCCGAAAGCCTAGTATTTTCGAATCATCGAGGGGCGAGTAAAAGGCTAACTGGAAACCGCAATATTTTTCATTAGCTTTTACTCCGACTGCAAACAGGAAGTGATGCCCTGGGATCGCTACATTAAATGACCGCCCCCATGTATCCTCCTGAACCAACTTTGAAGATGATGAATTCCCGAGGGTGCGCGTACGATGCCAGATAAAAATTAGCGAGCAACTAAATTCGGGAAAGAATTAAAAGTCACCGCCAGAGGCCTGTCATGCCAGAAGATAGAAAATTACACTTTGGCGCCTTTATGCGCCCCGCCAGCATTCACACCGCGAGCTGGCAGTATCCGGGTCAGTTCGCGGATGCCAATTTTAATTTTGCCCATCAGGTGCGTTTTGCGCAGACCCTGGAGCGCG
>JBFJKD010000251.1:0-3421 GCA_041635095.1 Porticoccaceae bacterium | reverse complement strand
GTGACCGGGAAGATGCGGGCGAACTGCTAAAAAAAGCCGATCTGGCCCTGTATCAGGCAAAAAATGCGGGACGTCGGGGCTACCAGATTTATGCCGAAGCCATGGGGGCCGAGGTGCAGGCGCGGGTCCTGATGATTCAGGCCTTGCGCTCGGCGCTGGATAATGAGGAGTTTGTTGTTCTCTATCAACCGATCGTGGATCGACACAAACATCTGGTCGGCGTCGAGGCGTTATTGCGTTGGCAACGTCCGGGCGTGGGACTTGTGGAAGCGAAGGAATTTATTGGTGCGCTGACCTCTATGCCGTTGATGCATGCGGTTGGGCTGAAGATCCTGGAACGTGTTTGCAAACAGATAGAAGTCTGGACGGCTGCGGGAGTGTGGCGTCATTCGATGGTGATGTATGTCAATATCGGTCACCGGCAACTCGCGGAACCAGGCTTTGCCGCTGCGGTAAAGGCTGTTCTGAGCCGCAACCACGTTCCGCCCCAGGCGTTGGTGTTCGAGATTGCTGAGCATAGTTTGGTGCGTAATTTCGACGCCGCAGAGGTGGAGATCAACCACCTGATGGCGTTGGGTCTTGGGTTTTCCCTGGATGACTTTGGCACCGGTTATTCGAACTTATCCGCCATGCAATCGTTACCCATTCGTTCCGTCAAACTGGGTGTGGACCTGATTGCGGACCTCGGTAAAGGCGCGCGCACGGACAATGTGGTGCGCGCCATTATCTCCCTGTGCCACGAACTGTCCCTGCAAGTGGTGGCGGCTGGAGTAGAAACGGAAGAGCAGCTAACGTTGCTCTGCGCGGTCGACTGCGACTACTTTGAGGGCTACCTGTTTGGCGACGCAACCGAGGCGGCGAAACTCGGTCAACAGCTGGTCGCTGAGCAGTCGCGATAAGTTTATAGAGGGTGTTGCCCATTCCCCGCGATCACGCGGGAATTAATTGGTTGATTACTGTACAAATAATATTGTGACTTAGGGAATCGAAATCTCTATAATCCGCACCTCATTTTTCCTTGTGGTCGGCTCCATGTCAATACAACAGTTGCGCAATATCGCGATAATCGCCCATGTTGACCATGGCAAGACCACCCTGGTGGACCGGTTGTTGCAACAGTCGGGAACCCTGGACCGCAAAAGTCAGGGTGCCGAGCGCATCATGGATTCCAACGATCAGGAGCGGGAACGCGGGATTACCATCCTCGCCAAGAATACGGCCATCGACTGGAATGGCTACCATATTAATATCGTAGACACCCCCGGACACGCTGATTTCGGCGGCGAGGTAGAGCGGGTATTGTCTATGGTGGACTCGGTATTGCTGCTGGTGGACGCGGTGGATGGTCCCATGCCCCAGACCCGATTCGTCACCACCAAAGCCTTTGAGCGCGGTTTGAAACCAATTGTGGTGATCAACAAGGTGGATCGCCCCGGTGCGCGTCCCAGCTGGGTGCTGGATCAGGTGTTTGATCTGTTCGACCGTCTCGGCGCCACCGATGAGCAGCTGGATTTCCCGATCATTTACGCCTCCGCGCTGAACGGCGTGGCGGGCCTCGATGCGGATAATCTGGCGGCGGACATGACGCCCCTTTTCGAATTGATTGTCGACCGGGTGCCGGTGCCAGACGTCGACCCGGCCGGGACATTACAGATGCAGATATCCGCGCTGGATTACGACAGTTACGTTGGGGTTATCGGTATCGGGCACATCGCGCGTGGCAGTCTCAAAGCCGGGCAGACGGTTGTCGTGGTGGACGCCAACAGCGAGCAGCGCAAGGGCCGCGTGTTGAGTGTTAAAACCCATCTGGGTCTGGAGCGTATCGAAGCCAAGGAAGCACACGCTGGAGATATTGTCTGTATCAGTGGTATTGAAGGCCTGGGTATTTCGGACACCCTGTGCGATCCCGATTACGTGGAACCGCTAATACCCCTGTCCGTGGATGAGCCCACCGTGAGCATGACGTTCCTGGTTAACGATTCTCCGTTTGCAGGTCGCGATGGTAAATTTGTGACCTCCCGAGTGATCAAGGAACGGCTCGAGCGCGAGTTGATTCACAACGTGGCTCTGCGCGTCGAACAGGGCGATACCGCCGACAAATTCAAGGTGTCGGGTCGCGGTGAATTACACCTTTCGGTGCTGATAGAAAATATGCGGCGCGAGGGTTTTGAGCTCGGCGTGTCGCGCCCCGAAGTGATTCAGAAAATGATCGACGGCGTGCTGCACGAGCCCTTCGAGCAATTGGTTGTAGATATCGAAGAACGGCACCGCGGCGCGATTATGGAAGAACTGGGTAATCGCAAGGCGGACATGACCGACATGCAGAGCGATAACACGGGTCGGGTTAAGCTGGAATACGTTGTACCCTCGCGGGGACTAATCGGTTTTCGCGGCAACTTCCTCACCCTGACCTCCGGTTCGGGGGTGATGACCAGTATTTTTGATCATTACGGCGTGGTAAAAGCAGGGGTCAGTAGCGCACGCAAAAACGGCGTGCTGGTCTCCATGGTAACCGGTAAAACCCTGGCTTACTCTCTGTTTAATTTACAGGAGCGTGGGCGCTTGTTTCTCGGCCACGGCGTGGACATCTACGAGGGACAGATCGTCGGCATTCATTCGCGCAATAACGATCTGGCGGTTAATCCTACCAAAGGCAAGCAGCTCACCAATATTCGCGCCGCCGGCACGGATGAGGCGCTGACCCTGGTACCCCCCATTCGCCACAGTCTCGAACAGGCACTGGAGTTTATCGAAGAGGATGAACTGGTCGAAGTGACTCCCCACCACGTGCGCCTACGTAAAAAGCTGCTGACTGAAAACCAGCGTAAACGCGCGCCAAAACCAACCGCCTGAGCGACCACTGGCACCCTGTATCTGACCGGCAGTCGGCTCCTTTGCGGGCCGCTGGCGAAGTTGCAGGTGTCGGACTATATTTTCCGGGCAATGGACGCTGTAGGTATGGCGATGACCCAGGGAACAAATGGCGCGGCGCGCCTGGCCGAAAAACGCTCAATTGGCTTCCAGAGAGAGCTCTGGTACGAACAGGGTTTTTTGACCTACGCCATGCTTATAGTGGGTGCGTTCTGCCTGCTATTCGCTGTTTACGATTACTATAACAGCGACCTTTTTTACGCCTCTTTTTTGTTCGGCTGCTCCGCTGCGGTATTTATTGGGCTAACCGTTCTGGTATTAACTGGGGTCAGCGAGTTTTTACAGTGGTATTTCGGTCTGCTACTGATCGCATTATTTTTTTCCTGGTTTTGAATGGTGGTGTATCCGGGACGGGTTTGTACTGGTGCATGGGATTTTCTCCAGGCATAGTCTCCATACTGGGCTATCCCCGCGCGCGTTATCGCGTTATATAGCGCCCCTGATCGTATTGGCCCTGGCGGTCATTTTCTGGTTTGACCTATATCCGTGG
>JBFJKD010000250.1:0-3507 GCA_041635095.1 Porticoccaceae bacterium | reverse complement strand
CCGTGGGAAATTGCCAGTAGTCCGGCATTAACCAGGGATGGGGATAGGACGACAGCCCGTTGCCGTCCACTTCCCGACGGAAATTATCCAGCTGTTCCGCAGTGAGGCGACCTTCGAGAAAGGAACGCGCGTATATGCCAGGTGAACTGTGTCCCTGGTAATAAATCAGATCGTCGAGATGTTTATGGTTGCGCCCTCGAAAAAAATAGTTAAAGCCGACGTCGTAAAGGGTTGCTGCGGAGGAAAAGGTAGCGATATGGCCACCCAGACCATCATCATTTTTGTTGGCCCGCATCACCATCGCCAATGCGTTCCAGCGAATCAGTGAGCGAATGCGACGTTCCATAAATAAATCGCCCGGCATGCGCTTTTCCCGGGCGACCGGAATGGTATTGCAATATGGCGTGGTAATAGAGCCGGGCAAGGGAATAGCTGCGGCAGTCGCGCGATCCAGTAGCTGTCGAATCAGGAATGCGGCGCGCTCTTCGCCCTGATGTTTGATAACGGCTTCCAGAGAATCCAGCCATTCCTGAGTTTCGCTTTGATCCAAATCCTGCTGCATCATTGTGTTATTGACTCTTGTTGATCGCCACAAAGATCGCCGGGCTGGCGTCATTGGCGTCCATGTTACCTAACTAAACCTGACAAGACCTAACCAAGCTCGAAAGAAGCCCCATACCCAGCGCACGCAACGAAGTATTGGAGGGCCGACATAGTAATGTAGTAATTCTACATATTCAACCCATAATTACTGGCAATTCTTATTACAGCTTGCTGCCAGCAACAAAATAATTTTTAGTAACGCCCTATTATCCAGAGTGTTACCTAATTATTCCGACAAACCATAATATAGTTAAACTACATATTTTGCCGTTATCTCCCCCGTCGACGATGACTATTGCGGATAACTGTAATGGCCGTCGTTTTCGGTGCGCAACAAATCGCGCCCGATGGCTGGGTCCTTCAACGTCGCGTCCTGCGTGGTTAGCCACAGCCCGCGGCGCTCGCCAACTAACATCTCTCGATAGCGGGCCAGCAGGTTTTCCCGTGTAGTAGCGCGCACTGCTCCCGCCAATAGCTGACGAAAATCAAAATCATCATAGGCGAGCATCAGTGATTCCTGGTGTCTACCAATTAATTCAGCCAGGCTTTTTGGAAATTCTTCTATGTTAGTTAACACCGATTGTCGATGCCGCGCGATCTCCGCCTCGCTCATATTCTCCAACGTGGTCGCGAATTGATTGAGAAAACCGCCCACTTCTTCCATCAACGGTCCGCTGTTGAGCACCGGGGATTGGACGTAAAACAGTAAGCCCGGCACGCGGTTGAGAGGCATGATTTGGCTACCCACCACATAACCAAGCTGTTTTTCAGTACGCAGCCGCGTGTAGAACGGCGCATCCAGCATATTTTGTAGAACAGCGAATTCGGCCCGCTCCCGCAGGCTGTCGGTAGCGCCCTGTAAATACAGCACTACACTACTATCGGCATGTTGCACCGGAATACTGAACCGGGGGGTTGCGGCAGTGCGCGGCAATTTGACTACCCGGTAATCCAGATTCGCATCACCCTCTGCACCGACCAGCAGCGCACCCAGGGTCGCCTCAACCATTGCCTCCACCTCGCTGCGCGACAAAGCGCCGCCGCCGTAAAAGCGCCCATGCCCTTTCCGGTAAAAGTTCGCGACGTAGTCAAGTAACTGGTCGAGATTTACTGGCTCCAGCGCATCGGCCAAATCCTGTGGGCGCTCGGCGTCGGTAAGTTGCGGTGTCAACTCGGCGAACAATTGTTTGATCGGCCATTGCTTGTCCATATTGCGCCACTCGCGAATCAACATCGCTTTCACGCGCGCAAAGCGCGCTGCGTCCGCATCCGGTTGATGCAGCACAGCCAGGATTTCGTCCAGTAATAAGGGCTGCTTGTCGGTGTACCCATTAAGTGTCAGCGTTATGCCATTACTGGCCCGCGACAGACCGAAATCCAGCCCTGCGAGGTGCGCGGGATACACCCGCGCATTAAGTTGATCGCGCACCATCGCAAGATACAGCTCAGCCAATGCAGCATTGCTACGACCGGTCACCATTGGAGTGGCAAAGTGTGCGATAAACCCGGCTTTAGGACTCCCGAAATAGGTATCCGGGTAATGCCAGACTTTGGCCTGTGGATCCTCTCGCACCAGTTGCGGCAGCGTCAACTCGGCATATGGATCTGTCTTTTGCGCGCTGGTTTGAGAGGGTGTCTGGCTTTGGCCAGCTTTGTTCTTCCCCGAAAGGCTAAATCGCTCGGGAATAAATGGGTTGGGTTCCGGCAAGCGCAGATTGGTAGCGGTAGCATTTTGCCAGGCAATCACATCTTGCGAGGCTACATCGCTTACCCGATAAGCGGCCCCGTAGCGCACCGAAACCTGATCGGTGTCGACGACTTCGGGGGCCATCAGTCCAACCTGCACATTGCCAGGCACCAGATACCCGAGATAGCGCGTCACCAGCCCGGCATCGAAACGATCCAGCAGATAGGGTCCGCGCACCGCCTCCTGGGTTGGGTATTCGTGCATTGCCGAACTCAGGCGCTGCGCATAACCGAGGGGCGATTGTTTTTCCAGGAAGCGAAATTCCACCTGCTGTAACTGCGCCAGTTCGCGATAGCGCCAGGGTACAACTCCCTGCGCGCGTATTTGCTCGACCCAGGCAAAAAACCGGGTCAATACTTCAGCGTGGCGCGCTACGCCCGTCGGCGTTAAACCGATCGTCACCGAAAAACCCGCACCAACGCGGGAATCGTAAGCCAAACCCGCGCTCAGGGATTCGGCCAAGCCCTCGCGTTTAAGCTGCGCCAGTAGGCTATCCGCGCTCTCGTCACCCAGTAAATGGCCAACAAACGTCAGCGGTTTCTCGCGCCAGTAAGTCGCTACACTCGGCACTGGAAACAACAAACTCAGTTCGCGCTTTTCCTTTTCCGGCGTCATCAAGACTTTGTACGGTAGCGCATCGGTAAATAGCGGCATGGCGACGCTTGGTAGCGTCACATTGTGATTAGGTATAGCTGCAAACCGCGACTGCACCGCGACGTGTAATGCATCTAAGGACTCGCGCCCCACCACTACCAGCGACATCAAGTTGGCAGAATAATAACGTTGATAAAATGCAATCAAATCGTCGCGCACCGGGCGTTGCGGCCGGTCGGCCAGGGTAGTCAGATCGCCAACCGAAAACTGCGACAGCGGATGCAGTGGATTCACCAGCTCGCGCAAAACATCCCAGGCGCGATGGCTATCGTCTTTGATCTTCAGGCGATATTCGGACTCCACCGCGTGTCGCTCCCGGTCCACGTAGGCGGCGTCAAAGCGCGGTGCGACAAAAAACTGGGAAAATCGATCCAAAGCCGCTACCAGATGCGCCGCGTCGACGTCAAAAAAATAGTTGGTCTCCTCGAGACTGGTGTAGGCGTTGTGGGCGCCACCGTGGGCGCCGATAAAGGCCTGATATTCCCCCGGCTCGGGGTATTTTT
>JBFJKD010000249.1:0-3546 GCA_041635095.1 Porticoccaceae bacterium | reverse complement strand
CCAGCAACGCAAACTGACTGAACAGAAGCGTCAGCAGGAGCAAAAAAAGCAAGCTGATGAGCAGCGTAAACGGGAGGAAGAAGCGCTGCGCAAAGTGCGCGAGGCTGAACTGGCGCGCGCCATCAGTCAGGAGGAAGCGGTCTCCGAATCCCTGGACGATAGCGAGCTGGTGAGTACTTATGAGGCGTATATTCAGGAGTTGATTGGCAGTTACTGGAGTCGCCCCCCGAGCTCTCGCAATGGTATGCAGGTTGAGTTGCAGATTCAGCTGGCGCCAACCGGGCAGGTGATTAGCGTGGCGGTGACCCGCTCCAGCGGCAATGGCGCGTTTGATCGGGCTGCTGAACAGGCGGTGTATAAGGTGGAGCGTTTCGAACGGTTGCAGGAGCTTGCCAATACGTCCCGTGCCACGTTCGAGCGACAATTTCGGCGCTTTAAACTGGTGTTCAGACCGGAAGATTTACGACAATGAGGTGTTGTGTGAGTAATAATTTGTGTGTGCGCTGGCTATTAGCCACGATTTTTTTTGCGCCGCCCGCGTTTGCGGAGCTGGCGATAGAAATTACGCGCGGCGTGGATAAGCCCACCAATATCGCGGTGGTACCCATGACGCTGCGCGGCGGTGGCACGCTGAGTGAAGACATCGGTAACATTGTGTCCGCCGATCTGGATCGTAGCGGCCTGTTTAGAACGATGTCGAAAATCAACATGCTGTCCTATCCGGCGGCCGCAAAGGAAGTGTATTTTCGGGATTGGCGCATCGTCGGTATGGAATACGTGGTGGTCGGCGATGTGGTGCGCGATTTCGACGGGCGGCTCAAGGTCACCTTCAGTTTGCTGGAAGTGAACGGCGAGCGCAGTCTGTTTACGCGTATGGTGCAAGGTTCGGAGCGGGAACTGCGCGATATCGCGCATTTTATCAGCGATACGGTTTACGAGGCGATAACCGGTATTCCCGGTGCGTTTTCGACCCGCCTGGCCTACGTGACCGCGACCCAGGCGGCAAATCGGCAGATCACTTACCGGCTGATGATTTCCGACGCGGATGGTGCCCGCGAGCGCCTGATGCTCGAATCCCGGGAACCTTTAATGTCGCCCGCCTGGTCGCCGGACGGCCAGGAACTGGTCTATGTTTCGTTTGAGACCCGACGCCCCGCGATTTTTCGCCAGCGCCTGGTGGACGCCCATCGGGAGCAGCTGACCAACTTTCGCGGGCTGAACGGCGCGCCTTCCTGGTCACCGGATGGGCGGCGACTGGCGCTGGTACTGTCCAAGGACGGCAATCCTGAGATTTACCTGTTTGATCTGGTCACCCGGGCATTTACGCGACTGACAAACCACTTTGCGATCGATACCGAACCGAGCTGGACCCCCGATGGCCGCGCGCTAGTGTTTACCTCCGATCGCGGCGGTGCGCCACAAATTTATCGCTTAACCATTGGCACTGGGGCAGTAGAGCGACTAACCTTTGAGGGATCCTATAATTCCCGCGGACAGGTTGCGCCGGATGGCAGGACGATGGTGATGGTGCACCGCCGCGATGGTCGCTACCATATTGCCACTCAGGACATTGTTAGCGGTAGAATGCGCATATTGACCGAGACAGCGCTGGACGAATCGCCGACGGTCGCCCCCAACGGAGCCATGCTCATCTATGCTACCAAGCAGGGCAGTAAGGGCGTGTTGGCGGCGGTATCGCTGGACAGCCGGGTGCGGTATATTTTGCCGTCCCGCCAGGGGGACGTCCGCGAGCCAGCCTGGTCGCCCCTGCTAAAGACCTATAGCGGGCAGTAGTCATATAGTTAAAAGAACCATAGCGGGCGATAAAAGAATCAGGTAAAGTACGCCGTTTTTTAAAAACAACGCTCCAACTAAAAAGGGAGACCACAGGAGATAGAGATGATGAGTCACAATGTTAAATCTGGTTTGTTAGTTGCATTACTGGCTGTACTGGTCAGTGCTTGTTCCAGCACGTCCACTGAACCCCAACCTACAGCGAGCACTGGCGGCGTTGCTACTGGCGCGGTCTCAAACGATGGACTGAGTGGATCGGTTTACGACGCGGGTGGTATCGACACTGTGTTTTACTTCGATTTCGACCAGGCTACGTTGCGAGCTGAAGCGAGAGCGGCATTGACCATGCACGCTGAGCGTCTGCGCGCCAGACCAGTGAATATCCGCCTTGAAGGCCATGCCGACGAGCGCGGTACCCGTGAATACAACATGGCTTTGGGTGAACGTCGTGCCAATGCCGTGCGTGAATTCCTGGCACTGCAAGGGGTTGACGGCAGCATGGTTGAGGTGATCAGCTATGGCGAAGAGAGCCCGGCAGTGATGGAAAGCAACGAAGGCTCATGGGCGTTGAATCGTCGCGTTGAACTGAAGTAAGTTACATCTGACGTAAGTTGCACAGGCGTGGTCGCTGTCCGAGGGGCGGCGACCACGTTTTTAATCGACAGGATACAGCCATTGCGTAACCTGCTTATTTTTCCGCTTTTCTGGGCTGCACTCGCAGTCGCAGCAGCGCCAGCACCGGTCACAGAGCTGGGGCGGCAGGACAATGCTCCTGTATCGAACAGCAGCTACGGAACGACCGTGGCGCCATCCACACAGGGCACGGACACTTATAACCGGCTGCAAATTCTCGAAGACGAAGTGCGTCAGTTGCGCGGCATGCTCGAAGAGCAGCAGCACCAACTGAAACTGCTAAAGAAGCGTCAGTCGGAGGATTATCTCGACCTTGACAGTCGCCTCAGTGGTGGCGGTAGCGGCACCGGTGGCCCGGCGGCGCAGACTGAGCGTGAGGTAGCTGATGGCGAGGCGGATTTTTCTGACAGCGCTACCGGCGATACCGAACTGGGTACTTCAGCGTCGGCCCCTGGGCAGGCTGGCGATGCGGAACAGCGGGCTTATGACGCGGCCTACAATCTGGTCAAGGAGCGTCAGATTGACAAGGCTGTAAGCGCCTTTAAAGGGCATATCGGTAACTACCCCGATGGCCAGCATGTACCTAACTCCTATTATTGGTTAGGGGAGATTTATCTGCTCAAGAGCCAGTACGCCGACGCCAGCAAGGCTTTTTCTGCTGTTGTTAATCAGTACCCAGAGAACCGCAAGGCGCCGGATGCGGCCTTCAAGCTGGGCAAGGTTTACCACCTGCAAGGCGATAAGGCCAAAGCGAAATCCATCCTTACGGGTGTCGCCGCCGGTAATAGCAATGCCGCCCGTTTGGCGCAGGCGTATTTGAAGGAAAACTTCTAGCCAGCACGCCTGCGGCGCCAAATTCCGGTAAAATTGCCGCTCCCCTTCCAAGATGGATTGTCCATGGCGCAAGAGACGCTGCGGGTCACTGAAATTTTTTACTCCCTGCAAGGCGAAACCAGTACCACTGGGCTACCCACCGTATTCGTGCGTCTTACCGGGTGTCCCTTGCGCTGTGCTTATTGCGATACGGAATATGCGTTCTACGGTGGCGCAAAAGTCGCCCTGGAGGTGATCCTGGAAACGGTAGCAAGTCACCGGTCTCGTTACGTCACAGTGACCGGT
>JBFJKD010000248.1:0-3561 GCA_041635095.1 Porticoccaceae bacterium | reverse complement strand
TGCGCTGGCGGTAACGGCGGTGTTCAGGCGCACGTCGATGGCATATTTTTCAACCTGACTGCCGTAGTAGCGCAGCATTTCGTAAAATTCCATTTTCCCCGGAATAATTTTCGCCAGATTTAATTGTCCGCCAATCGCGCTACCCGCGTCGAACAATGTGACGCGATGACCGCGCTGGGCGGCCGTGCAGGCGGCAGTCATTCCCGCGGGACCTGCCCCAATCACCGCAATATTTTTTGTCGCTGTTGTGGGTTTTATTTCTGGATCATCCAGTTCCCTGCCCGCAAGAGGATTCACCAGGCAGCTGGTGGCCCGGCCGGTAAAAATAAAATCCAGGCAAGCCTGATTGCAACCGATGCAGGTGTTGATTTCCCGGTCGCGCCCGGCGATAACCTTGCTCACAAAATGGGGGTCGGCCAGCATGGGGCGGGCCATGGAGACCATCTGTGCATCGCCGCTGGCGATAATATCTTCCGCCATCTGGGGTGTATTAATGCGATTGGAGGCGATAACCGGAATGGTAACGTTGTTCGTAATATTGCGTATCGCGAAACGCCAGGCGGCGCGCGGCACCATATACGCAATAGTCGGCACACGCGCTTCGTGCCAGCCGATGCCGGTGTTGAGAATGTCGACACCGGCCTGTTCCAGGGCCTGGGCAAGCTCAACGATTTCCGCGCCAGTGGAACCACCCTCCACCAGGTCGATGGCCGAGATACGAAACATCAAAATAAAATCGGATGGTACCCGCGCGCGAATACGCGCCACAATGGCCAGCGCAAAGCCCATGCGATTTTGATAACTGCCGCCCCACTGATCGGTACGGTTGTTGGTGCGTCGCACCAGAGCCTGGGTAATCAAGTAGCCTTCGGAGCCCATCACTTCCACGCCGTCATAGCCGGCCTCACACGCCAGCTGCGCAGTGTGCGCATAGTCTTCCACGTACTGTTCTATTTCGTCGCTGCTCAACGTGCGGGGAATGCGTTTATTGATCGGGGAACGCACATCGGAAAAACCGACGATGCTGTCATCCTTGGCGTAACGGCCCGAGTGCAGGATCTGCAACAGAATTTTACTGCCCTCACTGTGTACGCGTTCGGTAATGATGCGATGCTCTGCGACCTGCTCCCTGGCATTAAACAGCGGCCCGTTCTCCTCGATACAGCCGGTTTCGTTGGGGGAGTAGCCGCCGGTGACAATCAGACCTACGCCGCCCCTGGCGCGCTCGCCATAAAAGGCTGCGAGACGTTCGAAGGGTCGGTCCAGTAATTCCAGACCGGAGTGCATGGAGCCCATCATGACGCGGTTTTTCAGGGTGATGCCACCCACGGACAGGGGTTGCAGAAGATTCGGGTAATTCATGGGGGAATCCGTCGGTCGGGTTGATGGGTTTGCCGGGAATTGATTGTAACGGCATGGCCTGTGCGTCGCAAAGATCGTGGCGCGGGTGGTCAGATAGACTGGGTAAACGAATTCAATGAACACGCAATAGCGCGGTGAGTAACAGGCTCCGATTGCCCACAAAAACCCCCGGGAGGCCGTTTCGAAAAGCCCAGCCCGGGGTATTGGCGGGAACAGACGACGTTGCTTTATTAAAAGCTGTACTGGACTTCCAGACCGATAATTTTGCCCTTGTTAAGGGGCGAGAAACTGGCGCCCGGCCCTCCAAACAGCAAAAAATCCACGGGAGTCGTTTGTGGTAACTGGGTATCGCCACCGATGGTGACTTCATCTTTCAGGTTTTTGCCGTACAGCGAGATAGTCAGTTTGTCGTCCATGGTGCGCAGGGCAATGCTGGCATCCACCATATCTGCGGCGGTCAGCATACCCAGGTTGTTATCGGTGTAGGCGGCCTCATCCCGATGGTAAAAGCTGGCGCTGGCGGTAACGGTGCCCAGATCGCCGACGGGCAGGTCGTATACCACGCGACTACCGTAGGTCCAGGGCGAGAGTCGTGGCAAATCGAGAGCCTTGTCTTTAGCGTCTATCACCCCATCACTTGAAATATCAAAGGCCACCTTGTCATAGGTACCATCGACGTAACCCGCGCTTAATTGCACCATCAGATTTTCCATCGGGAATGTTTGCATTTCCAGTTCGGCCCCGGTGATAGTGGCTTCCGCGGTATTCCGGATCAACTGCACGACGCCAGCCTGGGGGTCTGGTAAATTAAGTTCCCGCTGCATATCGTCGATTTCGTTGTAGTAGGCCGCTGCATTGATCCGCACCCGGCCGTCGAAAAAGTCCTTCTTCAGGCCAATTTCGTAGGAATCCTGCTCTTCCTGATCGAAACCGGCGTTGGGGATAACGGGGGCGGTGTGCCGTAAATTGTAGCCGCCGCTGCGAAAGCCCTTGGTCCAGAAGCCGTATACCATGGTCACATCATCCGGCCGCCATTCAAGACCGATTTTTGGGGAAAAACTGGTCCAGTCGTCGGAGTCCTTGAAATCGTAGGCGGCACAGCCGGAGCTGATAGTGCACTGGTTCGGTCCCAAACGAGAGAGGTCGGTGATATTGGCCACCCGTGCCTTTTTATCTTCTTCCGAGTAGCGCCCCCCGAGATTTAATGTCCACTGGTCATTCAGGGCGATATCAAACTGGGTAAAGACTGCCCAGGTGTCGCCTTCCTGTTCACCGCCACCGATGCGGTTAGACAGGCCACCGAAGATCAGCCGCTGTTCGCGATAGTCAATATCCTGTGTAAAGTAATACACGCCGGTAGTGACGCTAACCCGGCCAAAGGTGCCGGAGTAACGCAATTCGTTGGACCACTGCTCCTGTAGTAACTGGGCGTTGGAGTGAAAGCCAAACAGAGCGTTCGGATTAGAGTCGATATCGCCGCCACTGCCACTTTCGTATTCCCGCCAGCCGAAAATATTAACGATCTGGCCGTCGCCAAACGCTACATCCTTGGTGGTTTCAAAAATAGCCTGGTTCCAGCGGTTGTCGTAGTAGCCATCGAAGTTGATAGAAAAATCAAAGTTTTTGTGTTGCCCAAACAGGGCCGCATTCTGTGCGGCGGGGCCATCACCCTGGGATTCGCCATACTCGTAGCGCAGAATAAAATCCAGGGTTTCGCTGGGGGTGTAGGTTAACGCGCCCCGCAGCACCCGGGTGTCGGCGTCGCCAAAGTGGTCGTTGCCGTCGAACTTGTTGTCAAAGTAACCCCGGTCATCGTTGTAATACACGGCGAATTTGCCGCCGATGGTGTCGGTTAACGGTCCGGAGAGCACCGTGGAAGCGTAGTAGTTCATACCGGTCTCCGCCGCGAGCTTGGTGTTCATATGGAACTCGTCACCGGGGCGGGTGGTACGCAGCAGGACGGCGCCACCGGTTACATTGCGACCGAACAGCAGGCCCTGGGGCCCCCGCAATATCTCTACTCCCTCCAGATCAAAGGTATCCATGACGATGCCAAAGTTGACCCCCATATACACACCGTCAACAAATACGCCAACAGTAGGGTCAATGGAAGGGATTGAACTGTTAATGCCCATACCCCTGATAGAGAAGTTGGCGGTGCCACGGGTGGTGCCAATGTCTTCCAGTTGCACACTGGGT
>JBFJKD010000247.1:0-3636 GCA_041635095.1 Porticoccaceae bacterium | reverse complement strand
GGTACGACGCCATGGGCCTTGCCGCTGGCAAGCTACGCTCGCCGATGCGGCAGGTATCCCCGGATTACCGAGAGTGGATTAAGGGTAAGCTCACTGAATATGGCGTGATCTAATTGAGCCCCTGACACGGCGCCAACGTCGACAAAACCGAGTGTAAACCGGGCAGCGTCGACGTGCTCGCACCCGAGTTCCCCCCGCCCGACGAAGAGGCCTCGGTCAGGCAACTGGTCGGCTTAATGTCTGTGTGGGTACTTTGGTGTCAGTCAGGCTGGCTCTGTGGGAAGTTGGGCGCCCTTTTTCGTTTAATGCCACGAACACCATTTTTCTGATTTCTATAATGGGTTTTTGCGTAGCCTTGTTGCGCACCACGCAGGCAATGGTCAGCGAAGTGCGACCTACCTTCGTCACTTCCATCCCGAATTCAATAACGTCGCCGCTCACGGATGGGCGAATAAAATTAATTTCCGAGATCAACTTGGTGACCACTCGTTGGCTCTGCATCTGGCAGGAGGCAAAGATTGCAGCCTCTTCGTCAATCCAGCTCAGCAGCGTTCCACCAAACAGGACATTGGCCGGGTTCAGATCGGTCGGTCTCACAACGCGACGGGAAAAGAATTTCATGCGTAAGTCTCCTGTGCGGATCATTCAGTGCCGCCAATATGTGCGGTGCGCGGTTATTATTCTGTTAATCCAATGTGACTTGTTACTTATTAATAGATCAGCAAAGTTCATGCCATGACGAATAGAGCGGCCGCGTGAAGAAATCTGCCATGGAGATGCACCAATGTGATGTTTTTAAGTCGACATTTGTTCGCCCGGCGCACCAATTAAAGGCGAATCCGACGGTATGGTGCTGCGGATAGTAGATGGTGTTAGCGTGCAGGCAAGGCTAACGGCCGCTCGCGACGGCTGTCCGTTGTAGCTGCCCGCCCACCTAATCGCGCCAGCGCACCCCAGCCACGCGGATCACAGCCGGGAGAGTAACCTTCCGCGGGGCGGTTGGCAGGCTTATAATTAACGTGATTACGGATGGTGGTGCATGAAAAAATCAGCGGGAAAAGAACTTAACGCGCCCTGGGAAAAGACGTTTGACCGAGTATTGGGTCCCCTTGATGAATTTATTCATCGTCAGACCACCAGCGGTGTGCTGTTGATGGCCTGTGCGTTAGTGGCGCTCTATATCGCCAATAGTCAGTGGAATGATGCTTACCAGCGTTTACTGCAGCTGCCCTTTACCGTTGGCATGGAGGGCTTTGGGTTATCCAAATCACTACACCACTGGATTAATGACGGGCTAATGGCGATGTTTTTTTTCGTTATAGGTCTGGAACTGAAGCGTGAATTATTGGTTGGGGAGCTGGCGGACCCAAAACAGGCGATACTGCCGATTATCGCGGCTTGCGGGGGCATGCTTGTCCCCGTCCTCGTTTATGTAGCATTTAATCCGCAGGGCTCGGCGTTGGCAGGTTGGGGCGTGCCGATGGCGACAGACATTGCCTTTGCGCTGGGTGCGCTGGCGTTACTCGGCAAACGGGTACCGCGGAGTTTGCTGACGTTTCTGGTGGCCCTGGCGATTGTGGACGATCTCGGGGCCGTACTGGTGATAGCCTTGTTTTACACCAACACTATAAATTTTGTTGCTCTGGGTATCGCCGCCGTCATATTGCTGGTGTTGGTCAGTTTAAACCTTGGGGGCATACGCCGTCCGTCGCCTTACCTGTTGCTGGGTATAGTACTCTGGATAGCGACATTAAAAAGCGGTGTGCATGCGACCGTCGCAGGCATTGTGCTGGCGTTTACTATCCCGATGCGTCCCAAGTACGATCCGGTGCGCTTCCTGGCGCAGATCAATGAACTGGTTGAGCAGATTAAACAGGCCTACAGGCGCGAAGAAAATATTGTCAAAAATGACGAGCTACGCTCACGGGTTCGAGCACTGGGGGAGGGCGCGCAACTGGTGCAGGCCCCCGCGCAAATTCTGGAGCATCGAATGCATCTGCCGTCAGCGTATTTGGTTATCCCCATCTTTGCGCTGGCAAATGCCGGCATACCTGTCGACTGGTCCTCATTTGGCAGCATCGCCACCCATCCGGTGGCGGTGGGCATTACCGCCGGACTGGTAGGCGGTAAATTGCTGGGTATTGCAGGATTTTCCTGGATTGCTGTCAAGTTGGGTTTGACTACACTGCCCCGCGATCTAAACTTTAAGCATATTGTTGGCGTGGGTTTAATGGGTGGCATCGGCTTTACCATGTCCATCTTTATCGCCGAACTGGGTTTCGTCGGGCAAGCTGAGGAATTGCTGATGGCAAAAGCCGGCATACTTATCGCCTCGGCACTCGCCGGTTTTGCAGGATTTTTATGGCTGTACTTAACTTCTCAGAAAAGCACAGAATAGCTTTACGTCAAAATCTGGTTTGCCTGAGTGGAACCGGAGTGGCTTTGCTAATAATGAGTTAACTGAAATACAGGGTTGATATTATGCCTTCGTTCGATATCGTTTCCGAAGTAGAAAATGAAGAAATTCGCAACGCTGCGGAGAATTCCCAGCGGGAACTGGCCACGCGCTTTGATTTTCGCGGGGTTAATGCGTCGGTTGAATTTAAGGATGAAGAAATAACGCTGTCCGCCGATGCTGACTTTCAGTGCAGACAGTTGTTGGAAATCGTGATCAAAAATCTGGTAAAGAGAAAAATTGATCCGCATTGTATCGATGCCGATGAAGAAACCACCCATAGCGGAAAAACGTTTTCGCTCCAGGTGAAATTCAAGCAGGGTATTGATCAGCCCATGGCCAAGCAGATCGTCAAACTGATCAAGGATTCGAAGATGAAAGTGCAGGCGGCGATTCAGGGGGATAAAATACGGGTCACGGGCAAAAAGCGCGACGATTTACAGGAAGCCATGGCCCTGTTACGTGGTGCCGATCTTGGGCAGCCGATTCAGTTTGATAATTTCAGGGATTAAAATTTTACGCGTGTCTATACAGGATCGTACCATTATGTCCAGCGCATGGTGGTTCCCTGATTCAATGCGCAAAAAGTAGACTGCCGAGGGCGCGATGCGAGTGCGTGGGAAAATTGTCAAATGGGAAGATGGCAAAGGCTTTGGTTTTATTGCGCCTGAATTGGCGGGCAAGCAAATTTTTGTCCATATCAATGCTTTTCCCAGAAGAACCCGTCGCCCGAAAATTGGCGATAGCGTAACCTTTGAGTTCGGTCGCGACGCTCAGGGTCGCGACCGCGCGGAGAATGTCGCGGGGGAACGTGGCACTTTCTTGCGAGGTCGGTTTTCCAAATCACTTGTTAGCGCAAGCATTTTTCTTTTTATAGTGGCTTTGGTAACGGTATCTGGACGATTGCCGGTAATTGTACTCTGGTTATACCTCGTCGTGAGTGTGCTTACTTTTGCAATGTACGCATATGATAAGTCTGCCGCTCGCAGGAGCGCACAACGTATTCCGGAGAATACCTTGCACATGTTAGCGTTGTTGGGTGGTTGGCCTGGCGCGCTTTTTGCCCAGCAGCGTTTGCGGCACAAATCGATCAAGCGGTCATTTCAAGTGGTATTCTGGATTACTCTTTTGGTTAACGTGTCGGCCTTTGCGTATGTCCTGTCGCCCTATGGTGCCTGGCT